>NZ_BTPW01000016.1:0-73737 GCF_036246185.1 Lactiplantibacillus paraxiangfangensis | reverse complement strand
AAAGTTGGTTCAAATTTATTAATTGTTTTCACGAATTGACTTCGCAAATGTTTTTGCTCTTGATACAAGATCAAGAGACCCTACACATTTGATTTGTCGAAACTTTGTTCAGTTTTCAAAGGTCTAATTTGTTACGCTAATTCCTTAACGCAACTTAATTATCATAACATCTTAAGCATTTCATGTCAACGATTAATTTCTCAACCGTGATTAACTTATTTGTTATGGTTGCCATTGCGACAACAGAATATATCATATCAATTTTCGAAATCATTTGCAACAATTTTTTAAATTAATTTGAATTGAATTTCTGTTCCCCGTAACAACAACGTTTACTAATATATCAATTCAGCCTGAAAGTGTCAACGATTTTTTCATTCTTTTTTCAAACGTGACACATCCCCACACTTATCTCTATAATATTAGCCAAAGGAGTGACTTTTCATGTTAGCTTGGCTACCCTTCATCCTAATCACCATTATCTGCGGTTACTTCGCCATGCGCTTATGGCGTTCAACGTCTAACCCCTGGTTACGTTTCAAACGATTAGGTCTGCTCGGATTCATCTGGATCCTGACCGCCTTTTGCTATACGCCAACCGCTTATAACTTCAGCGGTGACATCATCTTACACTATATCCAATGGGGTCCCGTTAAACTCAACCCCGTTCCGTTCCAGCAGCTCGATACCGAATTCTGGTTAAACGTGCTGCTTACCATCCCACTCGGTGCTTTGCTTGGTTGGAATTTTTCCCACTGGTCCTGGCGTCAAATTGTCTTAGCTGGTCTACTTACCGGGCTCTGCCTTGAAAGTGGCCAATTCATTCTTGATTGGCTCGTCCATATCAGTCGCTGGGTCGAAACCGACGACGTCCTTACCAACTGGGCGGGTGTCGTTTTAGGATACACCTCCTATCGCCTGTTTCGTCACGTTCCAGGCTTTAAATGGCTGCAAAATTAAAGAAGTTCTTTCTATAATAGTATGTTTAGCTAATTTCAAAGCTAGTGCTCATCGTCATCAGACTAATCTTTTCGGCATCATAAACATTGTTTCTATATCATATCCAGGTTTCACTTGGCACCCTCAAACTAAAAAGCAACGGAAAACTCAAAACGACTGTCATAGTCGCTAAAGTTTTCCGTTGTTTTCGATTTATCAGTGTAAGCTAACGCTCTGTTTCATTGCTAGCATCCATCATTTGAGTTACTTTTCAAAAAACATGTCAAAGACATGACTCCGGTCCTGGTTCCAAACTTGATTATCGCTCGTTGGGTAGACCCGGTTCGTCAACACGACCATCCCAATTTGCCGATCCAAGTCAAACGCAATCGCCGGACCAGTGTAACCAGTGTGAAAATACTGGTGCTGCCCATCACGTCGTTCCCAACCTAACGTCCGACCATGCTCATCGAACTGGCCTAACCAATCAAACACATTTTCATCTAAAACCCGTTTACCTTGGTATTCGCCAAAGTTTAGCATCATTTCAATGAAAACTGATAGATCCGTCAACGTAGAGAAGAGTCCTGCATGGCCACTCTCACCATTTAACAAGAACGCCTTGTAATCATGAACTTGTCCTTGAATTTGGCCGCGCCGGGGATCGAACTCCGTCGGTACAAACCGAACCTTGGGCCGATTCAAGTTATAACCGGTATTGGTCATCGCCAGTGGGTAGCAAACGTGATCCTGGATGCTCCTTGCTAGTGAGCCATCAACCGTCCGAATGATCCATCCTAACAAAATATAGCCTAAATCAGAATAAAGATACTGTTCGCCCGGTTTACTGAGCAATTTTGATTCATATACCGCACGAATTAAATCTTCGCGGTTCATCTCCGACACATTTTTAATGTCAGCTGGTAAGCCACTATTATGTAGCAATAAGTTTTGAATCGTAATCTCAGGATGCGCAAACCCCGGTAAAAATCTTGCAACCGAATCTTCTAACCGGACTGTATGGTCTGAAAGCAATTGAAAAATCCGCGTCGTCGTTGCAACGACCTTCGTGACTGAAGCCAAGTCATAAATCATCGACGCGTCCAAACCGACTGCAAACTGGTCGTGGCCCTGCTTTCCGTGATAGTACTGGTTAATGCCACGCGGTGTGATCAAGCTAAATGACGCACCATAGATATCGCCCGCCTCAATACAACTATCAATATACTGTTCAATTTTTTCGAGCATAGACGTGCCCCTACCTTTCGTCATTGGACATCCCATAACGGGACGCTTACCGACTTTAATACCCCTTAATGATAACGGACTTCCCCGTAAAATCAATAACTTGCCTTTAAATCGTTGAGTCACTCACAGTATATTGTACTAAATTAAACGATACACAATATGTTCGATATACGAATGGAATATCGCAATTATTTTGAGCCCTATTTTATTTAGGATACTTTACGTTCCGAATTCTATATTTTTCAAGGCTTACAAGTGCCTTGATTCGGGCATTATGAGATAACTTCTCGTTTCTTAATCAAAAAATTATAATTAATCTTCGTGAAAACGTTTACATATTACGCGAATATTGGTATCATTTTAGACATACAAGGATTGCACATAAATTATGGAGGCGACTCAAATGATTACAGTTGATAAAACCGAAACTCCTAAAGCTTGGAAAGGTTTTAAGGGTGGCCATTGGCAAGAAGAAATCAATATCCGTGATTTCATTCAAAATAATTTTACGCAGTACAACGGGGACGAAAGTTTCTTAGCAGGTCCTACGGAAGCAACTAAGATCTTAAATGATAAAGTCTTAGCTTTAAAGAAGAAAGAACGTGAAGCCGGCGGTGTCCTTGACGCTGACACAAGTGTTGTTTCAACCATTACTTCTCATGCACCTGGTTATATTGACAAAGATTTGGAAAAAATCGTTGGTTTGCAAACTGACAAGCCTTTGAAACGTGCATTCATGCCATTTGGTGGTATCCGGATGGCTGATGACGCTTTGAAGTCATACGGTTACAAGCTTGATCCTGAACAAGATAAGATTTTTACCGAATACCGTAAAACTCATAACCAAGGGGTCTTCGATGTTTATACTCCTGAAATGCGTAAAGCACGTCACTACAAGATCATCACTGGTCTTCCAGATGCTTACGCACGTGGCCGGATCATTCCAGACCTTCCACGGGTTGCTGTTTATGGTATCGATCGTTTGATGAAAGACAAAGCTAACGACTTTGAACACATTGGCGACGGTGAATTAACTGATGACGTTATCCGCCTCCGTGAAGAAGTTTCTGACCAATACAGAGCTTTGAAAGACATGAAAGACATGGCTGCAAGCTATGGCTACGACATCAGCCGTCCTGCTGAAACTGCTCAAGAAGCCGTTCAATGGATGTACTTTGGCTACTTAGCAGCTATCAAGACTCAAAACGGTGCCGCAATGTCCGTTGGTCGGATTGATACCACGATGGATATCTTTATCCAACGTGACTTGGAGAACGGCGTCATTGACGAAGCCCAAGCCCAAGAAATTATTGACCAATTCGTTATGAAACTACGGATGGTTCGCTTCATCCGTACTGAAGAATACAACTCACTGTTCTCTGGTGACCCAATCTGGGCAACCTTATCCATGTGTGGATTCGGCTTGGATGGCCGTCATCACGTTACCAAGACCGCTTTCCGGATCTTGAAGACCTTGGATAACATGGGTGCCGCACCAGAACCAAACATCACCATTTTATGGGGCGACCGTCTGCCAGAAGACTTCAAGCGTTATGCAACGCAAGTTTCTATCGACAGTTCAACGATCCAATACGAAAATGATGACTTAATGCGGGTACAATGGGGTACCGACTACTACGGCATTGCTTGCTGTGTTTCTGCACAACCAGTTGCTGATGGTATCCAGTACTTCGGTGCACGGGCAAACTTAGCCAAAGCAATCCTCTACGCCATCAACGGTGGCCGTGATGAAATTGCCGGCGATCAAGTTGGCCCTGCCTACGAACCAATTAAATCAGAATACATCGACTACGATGAATTCATGAAGAAATTTGACAAGCAAATGGACTGGTTAGCTGACACTTACGTTAACTCACTGAACGCTATCCATTACATGCATGACAAGTATTACTACGAAGCTGCTGAATTAGCTTTGAAGGACACCGATCTTAACCGGACCTTCGCTACTGGGATCTCTGGCTTATCACACGCCGCAGACTCACTTTCAGCAATCAAGTACGGCCATGTTAAAGTTATCCGTGACGAACGTGGTATCGCCGTTGACTTCAAAGCCGACAACGACTTCCCTCGCTATGGGAACAACGATGACCGTGCCGATGACATCGCAAAGTGGTTAGTCAAGGAACTCTACACGAAGATGAACACTCATCACCTATATCGTGGTGCTAAACTTTCAACTTCTGTTTTGACCATCACTTCAAACGTTGTTTATGGTAAGAACACTGGGACTACCCCTAACGGCCGTCAAAAAGGCGAACCATTCTCACCAGGTGCTAACCCAGCATACGGCGCTGAAAAGAGCGGTGCTTTAGCTTCACTTCTTTCAACTGCCAAATTACCATATCGTTACGCAACTGACGGGATTTCCAATACCTTTGGTGTAACACCAAACACGTTAGGCCATGATATGGAATCACGTAAGGATACGTTGGTTAACATGTTGGATGGTTACATGACCAATGATGGGATGCACTTGAACATCAATGTCTTCAATAAAGACACCTTAATTGATGCTCAAAAGCACCCAGAAAACTACCCAACCTTGACTGTTCGGGTTTCTGGCTACTGTGTATACTTCGCAGACTTAACCAAGGAACAACAAGACGACGTTATTTCACGTACGTTCTTCGACAAGATGTAATTTAATTAGAAGTTAAGAGGCGAAGGCTCATGGCAAACAGCAAAGTTTCAACAACTGAACAATCGACAAAGGAGCCTTTGATTGGCTACGTCCATTCCATTGAAACGTTCGGGTCAGTTGATGGTCCTGGTATCCGCTACGTGGCATTCTTGCAAGGTTGCCATATGCGCTGTCAGTACTGTCACAACCCTGATACTTGGAAACTCAACGTCGGCGATCAAATGACGGCTGATGAGATTCTGGAAGACGTGCAGAAGTACCGGGCTTTCTGGGGAAAAACTGGTGGACTCACCGTTAGTGGTGGCGAATCACTAGTCCAGATTGACTTCATTCTGGAACTGTTTGAAAAGGCTAAGGCCATGGATATCAGTACTTGTTTGGACACTTCGGGACAACCGTTTACGCGGGAACAACCGTTTTTCGACAAGTTTAAACGTTTGATGGCCGTTACCGATATCTCACTTGTAGATATCAAACACATCAACTCCGCAGAACATAAGAAGTTGACGCAATACGGTAACGAAAATATCCTGGATATGATTCAGTATATGGCCGCACACCATCACGACATGTGGATTCGTCACGTGCTCGTGCCGCAACGGACTGATAATGACAAATATTTAGCTGAACTCGGCGACTATATCGCTAAGATTCCTAATAATGTTGTCCAAAAAGTCGAAGTGCTACCGTACCATACTTTGGGTGTTAAAAAGTACCACGAAATGAAGATCAAGTATCGGCTTGAAGGAATCGAATCACCGACTCCCGACCGGATTGCTAATGCTGAAAAGCTATTGCATACCAAAGACTATACTGGTTACAAGACGTGGATGCCACTTCCAAAGATTTAACTCAAGTCCTTTCATGACTGAGAAGCCGCTGACAATTGTCGGCGGCTTCTTTTTTTGTGTTATTTCAGCTAAAGGTTGAATAGCCCAAAATCACTATTTATGAATTAGCCGCTCCGGCGGGTAGAATTGGGTGCTCTGGGGGACACAGCACACCAACTCTACCCGCCTCCGCTAACAATCTCCCTACTATTGTTATTTTGTCGAATAATCGGAGGTTGTCACTGATGGCATCGGGCGTGAAGGTGGTGTATGTTCGGTATTTCTTTTTTCGAGCTTACGCCACGGACGGTCCGGAACAATTACGCATTTTGTAATTGTTCCGGGCGAAGGGCTAGACCGCTCCTCAGGCTAGCCCTGGTCCCACGACCGTATGTCATCAGCGACAACCGAACTAGGCCCTTCAATTAGCTCAAGGGCTACTACAGCAATATTTAAGCCTAGATATTCAAGCACAAAAAAAGAGCTATACGGTGACGTACTAGCTCTTATGTTTGATATTAATGTAAACCTAACTGCAGCTTCGCTTCTCGGCTCATCATGCTTTCGTTCCAAGCCGGTTCAAACGTGATTTCAACTTCAATCGATTTGACCCCGGGTACCTTCATTAGGGCATCGTGGATGGACCCTGCCAGCCATTCCGTTAAGGGACACCCGACAATCGTCAGGGTCATCGTTACGTTAGCAACCCCTTCAGGACTTAACGTCACGTCGTAAATCAGTCCTAGATTAACGAGATCCACCCCTAGCTCTGGATCAATGACCGTCCCTAATGCTGCGAAGGCTTGTTCTTTAAACGATTGTTCACTCATACTTACCCGTCCCCTCTAAGCGCTTTCAATTATTAGTTTAATTATACCGGTTGCTGACCCAAATTCAACACGTTTATTGCCCCCTTCCCCATTAAAAAGTCGCCTTACAAATTAATTTTAAAAAAAACGGGGTTTAAGGTTGCAAGCGCTTACAAAACCTGTTAGTATACTAAGTGAGGAAAGGAATTAATCCTCTTAGCAAAGCTTCTCAACGTAAAGGGGTTGCCGCTTGAAGTTAGGCAACTGGTTCCACCGTTTGGGTCGTTATCGAAACCGTTTTAAGCGTTGAAATGCGTTATCGGTCTAATGAATGTCGCGAGACACGCACTGGATGGCTGAACGTTAACCCTTGAATAAACGATAACCGCAACAGAATTAATTGGCATTAGCACGACTATCAGATTTTAGCTTTTTAGTTAGAAACAGGTGTCACCAATGACCAGTTGAAAGTTCCATCAGTACCAGTTCCATTGTAGACTCAGGTTCCAAATAGTTTAAACGGAGGTGCATGTCTGTTACGAAGACATTCCTAAGTTTTAAACGCGAGATCGACTTTCGTTAAAACCCGTTTGACGAGTCGCAATCAAGTAAATCTTTACTTTCGATCGACTAAAGCAGATAGATACAATAAATACGGGTTAGTCCGTTAGAAGTTGGACACGCGTAAAATTGAATAGCATGAAGGTGTAACGTATTAAAAACACTGAACAATTATTTCTTGCTAATCAGGATTATTCCTCATAAGTAGGACTCGAGTTGAGAAGCCTTGGGTCCTATTTTTTTGTGTTCTTTTTTGTAATCGTTTACACGCCCCGCTGGAACTCGTATACTTAAAGCATTCAAAACTAGGAGGTTTTTATTTTGAAAACCATTAATTTAGGTCACAGCGGTCTGCAAGCTTCCGCCGTCGCCCTGGGTATCATGCGCATGGATGCCCTGAACGTCGATCAAGCCACTAAAGTGATTGAAACTGCTGTGGACTTAGGTATTAACTACGTTGACTCCGCCGATATTTATGGCGGTGGCAAATCATCTGAAATTTTCGGTGCGGCACTGAAGCAATCTAGCGTTAACCGCGACCAGCTTTACATTCAATCCAAGGGCGGCATCGTCCCTGGCAAACGGTACGACTTCTCTAAAAAACATATCTTAGATGCCGTTAACGGCGAATTAGAACGCTTAGGCGTCGACTATTTAGATAGCTTTCTCCTTCACCGCCCCGACGCTTTAATGGAACCAGAGGACGTCGCAGCTGCCTTTGACGAGCTTCAGGCTAGCGGTAAGGTCCGGCATTTTGGGGTTTCCAACTTTAACCCGGGTCAGGTGGACTTACTTCAATCCGCACTCAATCAGCGGCTGATGATCAACCAACTGCAATTCGGTATCATGCATACGAACGCCATTGACTTCGGATTACACACCAACATGCAAGATGAACGCAGTATCGATCACGACGGTGGCATCATTGAATACGCCCGTTTACACAAGATGACGATTCAAGCTTGGTCCCCTTACCAATACGGAAACTTCGCTGGAATTTTCTTGGACAATCCTAAGTTTCCTAAGTTAAACGCAGCCATGCAGGACCTAGCTGATGAAAAACACACCAGCAAGAGTGCCATCGCAACGGCCTGGATCTTACGACACCCTGCTAAATTCCAAGTTATCTTAGGGACGATGAATCCAACCCACCTCGCTGAAAACGCGGCGGGTGCGGACATCGATTTGACCCGGCAAGAATGGTACGACATTTACTTCGCCGCTGGGAACGATTTGCCTTAAGAGTGGAATAAACTGCCTGTTGGCGCACGTTTCGACCAAAATAGGATACTAAATAATCGTTCAGAAATATCGACTATTTCTGAACGATTATTTAGTATCCCAGATGGATTGTATTTAAGCCAAATAAACCGTTATGAGTAAAGCCCCGCTGCCTAGTAAGCTGAGACCGTAAACGACTAAAATTCCCCATTGATATCCTGCTAGTCGGCGCGTCTGCCGGTACAACCAGCCGTAAAAAATCAACGCACCCAAGCTAATCGGCAACAAAAAGACGCTGCCCAGTACAACTTCAATCCAGTTTCCCGGTACGGTCAAGCCGTAGCCAACTAGTAACAGTGGGCCGATAACTAATAACAAGTTGATCAACCATTCAAATAAGTGATACCGTTCTGCAAACTTCAAATTTAGTCATCCTCACTACTCTGCCGGCCATTATGCGCCCTTGCTAGTCGTTTATTTAATTTTAACGTAAGAAACTAAAATTCCCCAACAATTTAAGTTTTAATATTTCGAATTTCAGTAAAAATGCGCTATCATTAATAGTGTGAGTGTTTAAGCCACAACTAATAACATCTAAAACTACTAACTATCATGACACGTTATCATCAAGGGGAGCCCTGCTATGTCAAAATTCGATATTACACTCATTACTGCCGACCGCGCTAAAGGCATGCTGACTGAGTATAAAGACCAACGTAAAAATTCCGTTCCACATTTAGCGCATCCCGGGCGTTACATATTACCTGATTACAAGTTGACCCGGCGGCGGGCCGCGTTTAAGATCGTCAAACACACCTTCTTAACGCCCCACTATAAGTCATACGTTGCTATGGACTCCGACAACGGTCACACGCTGTGGTTTCACAACTTTGGCTCTCTAACCGAGGCCTTATTTTGGTTAGAGACCGGGTTAAAAATCAGCGATACTGACTCCCACTCCAATTACAAGGAATGGGTGACTAAGCACACTGACGAGATTACTGCTTTTAAAGATCTCCTACGTGAAACTAAAAAGGCCCAACCGAAAAAGAAAAAAGCCAGTCATAAATAAGTAAAAAGCAGGTTACTACTAAATGAGAGCACGTCTCTAATTTAGTAGTAACCTGCTTTTTTATGATTTACTGATTACTGACGCCGGCCGTCAAATAGGTTCCAACGCGACAAGATACTTAATCCTAGTAATACTAAGCCTAAAAGGACCACTTTAAGTGGATTGGTCTCATCGGTTTGTGGGAGTTGTTGCTTAGCCTTCCCCACAGCCGCTGCTTGCGCCGGGTGAATGACCGGCCTAAGTTGTGGTGGTTGTTGCGATAAATGCGTTAGCACCTGCTCACTAGCATTGACCCGACCCGTGACTGCAAGGCGGTCTGCCCGTCCCGTTATTCCGCTGAGTCCCATCAGAAGGCCCATTGTTGCCACGATGCCAGTCACTAATTTCGTCAATTGCTTCATCATTAAAAGTCCCCTTTTATTAACAGAATTTTGATTCAACTGCCCTTAAAAAGTTGTTACTTAGTATGATGCTTAAACTGCCAGTGTGGGGTACTAACCGTCCGCCACAACTTTAGTATATAAAATCAATGTAAAACTTGTGCCATGCTTTAGTAAATATCCGTTAAAAAGCTAGTAAACATTAACGTTTTGAGATCAGATACAAAAAGTGTGAGGCAAAACTGAAAAAGCCATTCAGAAATATTAACTTTCTGAATGGCTTTCCTGATTATTATGGTCGAAACGTGTGACAAAAGGCAAACTGACCGCCTTTTGCCCCACTCTCTTGAATTTTATTTTTAATTAATCTGTTTCTTGCGCTGACTTCCGGGATGCACGCCGTTCACGCGCGTAGTCCGAATTGGTCGAGATTTCAACGTCACGAGCCAACCGCTTGCGCCGAGCCAATTCAGCCGCCTTGGCATTCGCCTTAGCTGCTTCCTTGACCGGATCCGTCGTTAAGTCGTGATGAATCGAATATAGCAAGATAAGCGCAACAATTGTCAGTGGGAACCCAGACATCGCACAAATCGCCTGAATTGATTCAAAGCCACCGACCGTCACTAACCCTAATGAGAACAAGAGGAAGATAACGACCCAGCTCATCCGGTTAAAACGACTTGGTTGTTGACCAGGTGCCAACTGCTTACTAGTAAATGACGACGTGATGAAGGCGAACGACGAAACCGTCGTGGCCAAGAACACGAAACATGATAGGCAGTACAAAGCTAACATGATCATCTTCAACGGCAAGGTCGATAAGACCGCTGCAATCACGGCCGCTTGTCCCTGCGTATTTAAGATGTGAACCAAGTTAACCGCACCCGTCCGTTGTAAGAACAAGGCGTAGCCACCTAAGACCGCGTAAAAGCTGACACAGCCTAGGGAGCCCCATAGCAGCATTCCACCTAAGACCTGACGAATTGTCCGGCCACGTGAAATCCGTGCAATGAACAGCCCCATAACGGGCATAAATGATAACCACCAGCCCCAATAGAAGATGGTCTGGCGTTGCATGGCCGTCGCATGACCATTAGGTGCCGTGTTCGTGCTTAAGCTGACAAACTTATTGATAAACAATCCGATACTGTTAGTTTCGGAGTTTAAGATGTATAAGGTTGGGCCTACGACTAAAACTAGGACTAAGAAACCAATGGCTAACC
The DNA here is from genome assembly GCF_036246185.1 of Lactiplantibacillus paraxiangfangensis. Lineage (NCBI taxonomy): Bacteria > Bacillati > Bacillota > Bacilli > Lactobacillales > Lactobacillaceae > Lactiplantibacillus > Lactiplantibacillus paraxiangfangensis. The sequence goes on along the minus strand of NZ_BTPW01000016.1, from coordinate 62,792 downwards.
AAATATGGGCTGAGCTCAACCGGCCGATCCCCTTTTTCAAACCATTGAAGACGGCGACCGCGAAGATCACAAATAATAAGGCAAATAAGCCTAACTTTAAGCCCATGTTATCAGGAATCCCCGTTGCCGTACTGAGGACTTTAGAAATGACCGGAATTTCCATCCCGACGGACGTCCCGACACCACCCATGATCCCGATGATGACTAAGAGGTCAATGGTATTTCGAGCGATGCGCTTAACCATACCAGGGCCTGCTAAAACAGTAATAGCCGCACTCAAGCGTTGAACCTTGACGTGCTTGACGTACATCGCATAGGCAATCGCAATGGTTGCGGGTGCAAACATCATCCACGCCATGGGGCCCCAGTTAAATTGGCCTAACATGTGCGCGTAATTATACGCTGAAGTTGAGAATGGCTTAACGCCAAAGGAAGGGCTTTGTAGGTAACGTAACGGATCGACGATACTTAGCATTAAAATGCTGGCATCGATCCCGGTCGCGTAAACCATACTACCCCAATGGAACGTTGAAAATTCGGGTTTGTCCTTGGGATCGCCTAACTTGGTCTTCCCAAGTTTGCTGAATCCTAAGTAAATAAAGAAAAGAAAAGTAATGACGTATACTGACATGTATAACCAACTCATGTTGTTCGTTAACCAGTTCAAGATCCCGGTTAAACTCGTTTCTAATGAGTGACCACCTCTCAACAAAATGATTGAAGCCACCGCAAAGAGACCAATTGTTGGTAAATAAACCCACCAATCAATATTCTTACTTTTTAAAATAATAAACCTGCTACTGAATATATACTCTCTATATATCAATATAATTCGTGGTTCTCCCTACCTATGTATCCCGGTAGTCCCCACGCGTAAATTTCCGACTAGCAATCGGTACATTCCCTCGAGTTACTCCTCGAAGCACTCAGTACCCTGACTGAATCAGGTTTAATCGGCTTTGCCATCTGAACTCTGTTTGTGCTAACTCAAAATCAGTAGCAGAATTTCCTTCTTTCCGTTGGTTGAGTTCCGATAACGCCATACTGAAAATTGTATGATTAATTGCATAATCGCGTTGGTGTTGATCTATATTTTAGCGCTGATTAGTGTTTCTAATTGTGTTCGTCTCCGTTATCGAGTCGATCACGCTGACACACCACGTAACGATTAATGGTTACATTTATCTTGCTAATGGATAACCCCCTTGATGCATCAGATAAACAATTCCGCTTTGCCGTCACGCCCAGCAAGTTTAAAATGACGTTCCGTGGTACAAAAAAACACGCGACAAGGGTAACGGATTACCACCTGTACAGCGCGCCTGGGCTTATACAAATGCTGATTTCAGTATTTTTTCTGATATCTGATGTTCATGTATAAGTATACTAGTATTATATTAGAAGTAAAATGAATGACTTGACAGCGCTTCATCCCTAACATCATAGGGATAAGACTGCTTTTAAGGCCGAAAAAGCGGCTTTTTTTCAGAAAATAGTCATAATTTTTCGAAACCATTAGTTTTTTATTTAGAATCATTCTTAACTGTTGATTTTATTTATTTAAATGTTATGCTTACATCTAGAATAACGAAATCGGTTTCAATAAGCAATAAGGAGGGGTTACGATGCGACATTACTACAAATTAACACTTACTGTCAGTGTCGGAATCATTGCGTTAATTTTACAGTTTGGCTTTCATCAACAACTTGCCGCTCAGCTGATCATCACTTTGTGGGGATCACTAATGGCACTATCAATGTTAGTCGAAATGATCAAAACACTCCGGTCAGGTAAATACGGCGTGGACCTGCTAGCTATTACTGCCATCGTAGCCACTTTAGCCGTCAGTGAATACTGGGCCGGGCTAGTGGTCCTGATCATGTTGACGGGTGGTGACTCCTTAGAAGATTACGCCGCCAAACGGGCCAACACCGAACTGAAGGCCCTGCTTGATAATTCACCCCGGACCGCCCACCGCCTCGTTAACGAAAAGTTGACGGATATTGCGGTCGAAGATGCGACGGTCGGTGACCAGTTAGTCGTTAAACCCGGGGAGCTCGTCCCAGTTGACGGTCACTTAATTCAAGGGACTGCGCTCTTTGACGAATCTTCCTTAACTGGGGAATCAAAGCCCGTTGAAAAAAACGTTGGTGACGACGTCATGTCCGGTGCCGTTAACGGTGATAACGCCGTTACAATGGTCGTCGACAAGTTGGCCATTGATAGTCAATACCAACAGTTAGTTAAATTGGTTAAAGAATCCGAATCCCGGCCCGCAAAGTTCGTTCGCTTGGCTGATCGCTACGCCGTGCCGTTTACGCTGGTCGCCTACGTCATTGCCGGGATCGCCTGGATCATGAGTGGCGACCCCCACCGCTTCGCAGAAGTACTCGTTGTGGCTTCACCGTGTCCGTTGATTTTAGCGGCGCCGGTCGCCCTCGTTTCTGGGATGAGTCGTACTAGCCGGAACGGGATCGTGGTTAAGACTGGGGACATGCTCGAAAAAATGTCGACGGCAAAGACCGCGGCCTTCGATAAAACGGGGACCATTACTAGCGGGCAACTGGCCGTTAACCAGATTGTGCCTCAAGCTGATTTTACCGCGGAACAAATTTTACACTTAGCCGCTAGTGCGGAACAAAACTCCAGTCATATTTTAGCCCGGTCACTGGTCAAGTACGTCAGTGACGCACCCCTGAGTCCAGCCACGAGTCTGGAAGAAGTCACCGGTAACGGGATCACCGCAACCGTTGATGGCTACGAAGTTAAAGTTGGTAAGTTAAAGTTCGTTGACCCCAACACTCAGCACCAGTCGCTGGCGCAAACCGCGATTTATGTCGCCATTAACGACGTCTACGCCGGTTACGTGACCTTCATCGATAACGTCCGTCCTGAAGCTGCGGATACGCTTAAAGCGCTCCACGCGGAAGGCGTTAAAAATGTCATGATGTTGACCGGTGACCAACAAGTTATCGCCGACAACATCGCGGAAAAAGTCGGGATTGATACGGTCGCAGCCGACTTACTTCCCGCCGATAAAATCAAACATTTAAAGAACGTTCCGGCAGCCGAACGTCCCGTCATCATGGTTGGCGACGGGGTCAACGACGCACCGTCCCTCGCCGTTGCCGACGTTGGGATTGCGATGGGCGCCCACGGTTCAACGGCCGCCAGTGAATCCGCTGACGTCGTTATCTTAAAAGATGACCTGAGCCGAGTCGTCACGGCCATCCAGATTGCTAAGGATACGATGCAAGTTGCCAAGCAAGCCGTCTGGATTGGGATCGCCATCTGTACGATTTTGATGCTAATTGCCAGCACCGGGATTATTCCCGCACTGTTTGGCGCGATGCTGCAAGAAGTTGTCGACACGGTCTCGATTCTTTGGGCCTTACGGGCATTACGGGACCGCTCAGGATCAAACGTTAAACCCGTTGGCTCAACTGAAACGCGTCAAAGTTAACTAAGGATGTGAATTTAATTTATGCCACAATTACCCGAATGGGTGCTTCGGTGGTCACAGAGCGCGTTAACGTTCATTGTGGTCCTAACCCTCGTATCCGTTTTCCTATTACAAATTCCGCTTAAAGAAACGATTCTTGTCGATTTTGCCTACATGCTCCTTACCCTACCAGCTGCTTGGTACCGGGAACATCATAAAGCGTAAAAAAAGTGATCAGTTTTGAGAACAATCTCGAAACTGATCACTTTTTATTTCTAGCTCAGAGTTGAAAAATCACGTCTATATTTGGACATTATCACATCAACATAGTCCGGTCGTCGCTGATAACATACGGTCGTGGGACCGGGTCAAGCCTGAAGAACGTCTTGACCCTCGCCCGGAACATTTGCAAAAAGCGCAATTGTCCCGGACCGTCCGTGGAGTAAAGCCGGCAAAAAAGCGCCGGTTTAACACCACCTTCACGACCGATGCTATCAGTGACAACCTCTGGCTATGCTACAAAATTCTAGGTTAAAACACGCGTATTTAGCGAAGTCGGGTAGAGTCGGTGTGCTGTGTCGGCAACATTGGCCGGCGGTTCTTAGCCGACGAATGTTGCGGGGCAATTCAAAGACGTGGGCTATCGGCTTTGAATTGAGGCCCCAGACCGCACCATGGCTGGGACCATCCCCCATAGCACCCAATTCTACCCGACGGAGCGGCAGATCAACCTTTTTAGGTTTTAATTGGATTACTCAGTCTTTAATCTCGACCGGCGTAAAATCAAACTGATCATAATCGAACAGGCCCCGCGCCGTTAACTTTAAAGTTGGAATTACGGGTAACGTCAAAAATGACAACGTAATGAAGGGGTCAAATTCAATCGGCTGGTCGCAAATCTGGTTGTAAGCTGCCTTAATCTCAGTTAGCTGTTGTGCCGCTACTTGATAAGGTTCAGCTGACAATAAACCGCCAACTGCCAATGGCATGTCCGCACAGACTTGCTGGTCATCACTAACTGCAATCCCACCGTTTGTCCGGGTAATTTGTGCGACAGCTCGCAGGATCGCCAAATCAGACGTGCCGACAGCGACAATGTTGTGTGCATCGTGCGCAATCGTCCCCGCGACGGCCCCGTGCTTTAATTTAAACCCGTGGACCAGCCCGACGCCGACCTTCCCAGTATTACGATGTCGTTCAATCACAACCATCTTCAAAATATCTTGATCTAGGTCCGCTTCAAAGTTAGCCGTGGGTGTGACCTGTTTAACCAAATGATCCGTTTCAATATGATTGGGTTGTACCCCAATGACGTTGACCCGACCACTAGTTAAAGGCAATTGTAGGTCTTTTAATGACGCGTGTTGATGAACCCGGGTCGCAGTAAATGGTAAGGGCTGAGTCGCTGGTTGGGCTTCCGACACCCACTGGCCATTTTTCATCGTCTTAGCAATCATCACTTCATTCGGATCGTCCAAAACAACTAAGTCCGCAACCTTGCCAGCCGTTAAACTCCCCCGGTCCGTTAACCGGTGTGCGACCGCCGCGTTCAAACTCGCCAACGTATAGGCCAAGGCGGGACGCATCCCGTTGCCAATCGCCAGCTTAACGTTATAATCGATCGACCCTTCCACCATCAAATCACTGATGGTCTTATCATCGGTACAAAAGGCAAACCGACTAGCATTCGCTTCATTAACTGCACCCATCGTTGCGAGAACGTCCCGTTCAACGGTGCCTTCCCGCAAAAATACGAACATCCCAGCTTTAACCCGGTCCAGCGCCTCGGTAACCGTCATACATTCATGGTCAGTATCCAAGCCCGCATTGACCATCACATTGAGTTGATGTGGATTTAAGCCAGCCGCGTGACCATCAGCGTGATAGCCATACGCGTAGGCATCGCGAATCTTCGCCGTAATATCTGCATCCCCACGTTCAACAGCACCGTAATCCATCACTTCGGCTAAGCCGTGAACACCCGGCTGACCGTATAATGGCCGCAAATCCGCGGCGTGCAAAGTGGCCCCATTATCATCAAACGGTACACATGGCACCGACGACGGTAACATGAAGAAAACGTCTAACGGGGTCTGTTTGGCATCATCAATCAAATACTGGATACCCGCCACGCCAGCGACGTTCGCCAATTCGTGCGGGTCAGTCGCAATGGCCGTAACACCGTGTTGTAACAAGACTTGTCCCAACTCACTCGGTGCCACCATTGAGCTTTCCATATGGACGTGCGCGTCGATCATCCCAGGAATGATCCACTGGCCGCTAGCGTCCACCGTTTGTTGCGCGTGGTACGGTTCATCCTTTAAATTACTGATGACCTTCCCATCCTTGATCCATAAGCTCGTTGCTTCAAATTCACGGGTAAACGTATTTAAGACCTGCGCCCCGGTAATGACCATATCAACTGTTTTCATCACTATTTTCTCCTTCTGCCTATTGGAGAAAGCAAACGGGCCCGTACGGCAAAAAGAGCAGCTGTACGGACCCCGTCGACTCAATTCGCTTATAGTCCAGCATTTACGGTGCTGGGTAGAAACTCGCCATCCTTATCACGGCATTATATAGGCAATTTGTTTTGGTTTTAAGTTGTCGCTTACCTTACCAGAATTTTTTTATAAATGCAACTTCAATTTCTACTACCATTTTGGCGATTAATGTTCTCACCCGCCCCTGATTAGGCTAAAATTAAAGTATATAAATAATGATAATTAAATAGCTATAATAGGAGCTGATTTTTTATGATGATGATGAACAATCCAACCATGTTGTCCTATATTCGCCGGGAACAGTCGGTGCTGGGTAACATTGTTGCTGCGTATCCTGAACAAATCACACGGGCCTTGGCAAACGTCCCCCGGTCACAACACTGGTTAATCTTGGCAACGGCGTCCAGTCGCAATGCCGCTAACACCGCCCGGCTGTACATGCAAAAGATTGCGGGCATCCACGTGAACGTGCTGGCCACCGACCAGTACCTCACTTATGAAACCGCCGATCAAGACGTTGATGTCATCGTTGCGGTCTCCTTGACCGGTGACGATGAAACAACCTTGGCCGCCCTTAAAAAGGCCCACGCGGCAAGTCAGGCCTACACAATTGCCGTAACGGCCCAACCAGATTCCGAGTTAGCTGGCCAGTGTGACGCCACTTGTGACCTACTGACTGGGAAAGAAACAATTCCTTACATCACACTGAGTTTTCAAGCTATCGTTTTGACCCTCATGTTACTTGGCCTGCGTAGTGCCGCCAATCAGGGGCGTTTAACTGAGTTGGAAGCCAACCAAGAACTCGATGACTTTAGCCTCATTATTGAAAAGATGAACTATACCGTTCAGCAGGCCAACGACTTCTACCGTAAATTTACGATCGACTTCACTAACGCACCGGAATTCACGGCGATTGGCGCTAGCGTTTTAGATGGGACGTTGGCCGAGATGCAAACCAAGTTCACGGAAATCATGCGGGTGCCATCACGCGGGTACACCCTGGCCCAATTTACTAAGGGCGGTTATTTGGGGGCCCATGAAGCCCACCGTCAATTTTACGTTGAGCTCACGACTGATCCCACCGTCATGGCGCAACTACAAGCGGTCAAAGACTATGAATCCCGGCTGACGCCCCACATTTATACCATCAGTTTAACCGGGGAAACACCCACTTCAAAGGATGAACAGACGTTACAACTAACAGCCGTAGAAGACCCTTACAAAGCGCCACTACTTGCCATCATTCCGTTCCAAGTGTTGGCCTGGTTCATTGCAAAATCAAAAGGAATCAACCTAAATCATCCGATTTTTACAGATTTCCATGACCAAATCAAAATCGCTGAAAAGTAACCATTGGCTATTTAATGGCCCAAAAAGCTAGTACCAAACTAAAAAATCCGTTCAGAAATAGTGGATATTTCTGAACGGATTTTTCGATATATTATGATCAATTAATTGATTTCTGCGGCTTGAACACCCTTCTTGGCTTTAGCAGATTTTTCTTGGCCAAGGTGTGCAATCCCGATACCGGTAAAGCCACTGATAACGGAAATAACTGGGCAAAGTAGGCTGAAGAAGGCGAATGGTAAGTAGTCAACCGTTGGAACGCCTAACGTCGTGGCTAAGAACACACCACCAACACCCCAAGGAACTAAGTAGTTGATGACGGTCCCGCCATCTTCTAAGACCCGTCCTAAGGCTTGGCCAGCTAAGCCACCATCATTGAAGGCTTTTCGAAAGGCCCGTCCTGGTAAAATAATGGATAGGAACTGTTCACCGACAAAGACGTTAACACCGATACAAGTTAAAATTCCGGCTAGAATAAGTTTACCATCACTATTTAAATGCTTGGCAATTGGTGCCATGACTTGGTTGATTAAACCAAATTTAACGAGTAACCCCCCAAGGGATAACGTGACAATAATCAAGGCGACCATGCTCATCATGCTGACAATGCCACCCCGTGAAAGTAAGGTGTCAACGCTCGTGTTACCAGTCTTAGAAACAAATCCAGTATTAATAATTGCGGTTAACTTAGTCATCGTAATCTTTGGTTGTTCAAATAAAATCAAACCAGCAGAGACAAAGATGTTCAGTAACATGGTTGGAATGGCTGGCATTTTAAATGCGGCACAGACAAAGACTAAGATGATTGGTAATAAGGCCAGGGCAGAAACGTTGAAGTTACCGTTCAAAACGGCAACCGTTTGATTGATTTTAGCTAAGCTGGTGCTGGCGTTATTATGACCTAAAATGGCAAATAAGATTAATGAAATTGCGCCGGCTGGAACGGTACTCCACATAATATGCTTGATGTGGGCGAACAGGTCCGTGTCAACGACGGCGGAAGCTAAGTTATTCGTTTCAGATAATGGGGATAGCTTGTCGCCAAAAATTCCACCACTAATAATGGCACCGGCAACGAGGGCTGGATTCAAGTTCATGGTCACGCCCATTCCGAAGAAGGCGATCCCGACCGTTGAAGTTACCGTAAAGGCACTCCCAACAGCCGTTCCGACTAAGGTACAAACGATGAAGACGGATGGTAAGAACCACTGGATGTTAATTAGTTTGAAACCAATAACCATTAAAGTTGGAATGGTCCCAGCGGCGATCCAAGTTGAGATCATCGCACCGATTAGAATGAAAATAAAGATGGGAACAATCCCCTTATCGATACCTTCCTTGATGCCGGCGTTAACGGCTGGCCAAGGAAAGCCCCGAAACATCGCCCAAGCAGTGACAACGCCCATTGCTAATAGGACCGGCACTTGTGGTGATAAGTGGAACCCAATGACACCTAAACTCATAATTCCTAAAACAACTAACAAGACGATTGCTGCTTCTAACGTGCTAACTTTAGGTGTGTTTTCCGTATCTTTTGTTTTTTTCATATTAAAACTCCTCTTTTGACTGAATAAGTATCAAACAACTTCATTCAGTACTAATATCGAGCAAGTCCGCCGCATCGCTTCATTTCCATCCTCGTCATCCTCTTCTCTCATCATTTTTAATCGCATTCCAATAAAAAAATCGCCCCCGCTGTTCATTAAGAACAACAGGGACGATTAGACTAGTCGCGGTACCACCCAGGTTGCGTTTGGGTCCACTGATCCAATACGCCACTCACTAGAAGATAACGGTTCTAGTTATTACCCGTCCAACTGAAACTCGGTTACCGTATTTCAACTACAATTCCTGATCGGTTCGCAGCAACCACCGACTTCCTGACACTCAGAATTGCACCTACTTGATGTAACGTTTAACGTTCGTTTATTAACTTGTGTCTAACAATACCATCATCATTTCTAATCGTCAAGTCATTATTTTAATCTTTTTGCCATAAACTGATTTAAGACCATCAAAAGAGTCCGATAAAGCCCAAAAACCCGTTCAGAAATATCGAATATTTCTGAACGGGTTTTCCCATTATGATGGTTGAAACGTGGGATGAAAGGCAATTTGCTCCGCTTAACCCGACACCAGCAATCATTCCAAGCCCAGGAATAATCACTGATGCCACGTTAATGCTCACAAACTAACCGCCTTTCGTCCCACTCTTAAATTACCAAAGAAATTCAATCATTGATTGTGCGACCTTCGGATTTTGATTTAACGCACAGTGGGCCGCGTGCGCCCCACTATAAAATTCTTCGTGGTAGCCCGCAAGTCGATCCCGCAATAGGTAGCTGACCGATCGTGCAGACGCCACCCCAACGTAGCCGTCGTTGTTATAACCGTTATTGGTATCCCCGACCACGTTGAGCAATTGAACGTTCTTAGGGAAATTATTGCGATACTTTAGCATTTCCGAAAAATGGCGCGTAAACCGAACCGGCTTAGCAGCAAGCTGCTTAACGCGCCCTTCCGTTTCTGCGTTTAAATACCCCGTCAGTCCATCAAACGGTCCGGCAATCGTGACGACCTTGTTCAACGTCGGCAAGCGGTGATCATGCCCATACTTTAGCGCTTGGTTCACAATATCGTTCGAACCGAGTGAGTGGCCCACCGCGTTGTACCGGGTTACGCCATACTTAGACTTAAGCTGAACCAATACCTGGTGCAACCAGTAAACCTGTGTTTTTTGTGAAGCGTGGCTATCTTGAAAGACAATTTGGACCATCGGGTTTTTCATTGATTTTTCCCAGTAGCCTTTAAAGCCCATGACGCCATTTTTATAAACGTGCACGACCAATGCCTTTTGCGCCGCACCGGCTTTTTCTGCCTTATTAATTAAATAATTTGTAGAATACGCCCCACCATTATAGCCGTGTAAAAACACGGTCGCCGTATCAGATTTCTGATACTGGTTACGCAACGTTTTCGCACGCTGGGGGACTAATTGACTCGTCACTTTTGTAATCTTAGTACTCCCGCCACCGGCACCAATCAGTACCACGGTTGCACCAATCACGAAAGCGAGGAGCAAAAATTGAATGACTATTCGAACTCGTTTTACCAAACTAACCGTACCCTTCATTATGTCTAACATGATTCATTTTACCCGTTTGATTGAAAATAACAATTAATCGTTTTGGCCTTTTTCATTTAAATCGTGACACTTAATTATTTTCGATCCTAAAATCGTATTAATATTCTTTTCCCACCAAGACCACTATAATTAGAATGATGGTTAGTTGATTGAACTAGCCGTGACTTTGACTCACGGAGGGACAGCGTTGGACGATCAAACATTCAAGTATCCGGATAAAGCGGCGTACGAATTTGTTAGCCATGCTTTAGCTCATAAGGGTATTACCTATAAAGAAATTGCAGAAATCACCTATAATTTACAAATAAAGTACGTTCCCCAGCTCACGGTGGCGGAATGTGAAGCTGAAACTAAGGAAGTTCTCCATAAGCGCGAACTGTTAAATAACGCGATGGTGGCCTTAGAACTGGACCGCCTAGCCACTGAAGGACAACTCAAAGAACCGCTTCAATCAATTGTCGCCAACGATGCCGGCGTGTTCGGCGTTGACGAAGGCCTCGCACTCAACATGGCCAATATTTACGGCACTATTGGTGTGACGAATTACGGTTACGTCGACAAAGTTAAGGAAGGCATCATCAAAAAACTCGACGAAGATAAATCAGGTGTCGTTAATACGTTCATTGATGACCTCGTTGGCGCGATTGCAGCGGCCGTCGCTGCTAAGATTGCGCATAAATACGCATAGATTGACAAAAAATAAAACAAAACGCCTACCTGTGCGCATCAGTTTTCAGCGACAGGTAGACGTTTTATTTTATTTTTTGGTTTTCCCCAAAACTCCGGCAGCAACTCTAAAGCCAGAAGTTTTAAGCGAGCTGATGTTTAGCCATCGCTTGCATTTTCAAGACGCGTTGATCCCGTGGAATAAACATCCGGATCTCGTCTTGGTTGAAGCCACATAGTAACCGATGATCATCAAAGATAATTGGTCGTCTCAACAACTGTGGTGTTTCACTCAACACTTTAACGGCTTCACTCAACGGCATATCCTCAATCGGTGTCGTTTTGCTGAGCTGATGATAAGCATTGGACTTTGTACTAATTAAATCATCAATTCCATCATACGTATACTGCAACAGGTGCTTGATTTCGGTTTCCGTCAATGGTTGAGCATTCATATTCCGTTCGTGGAACGGGATTCGATGTTCTAACAACCAACGATGGGCTTTGCGACAACTTGCGGTACTTGGTAACACACATAAGTTAATCATAATATTATCCCCAATCTTGCTTACCTAACAATGCAACCCCCATTATTGTGCACTGTAATAGTTGACGTCATTAATTAACAACATAATCATAGCAAAAGTTAAGGGAAAATGCTACCGTTTTCAGGGAAATAAATAAATTAATTTGATGACCGCAGTTTATTATTGACGATATACGGATTTAATCTATACCAATTATGATATTTTTTGTTTTTTATTCGGTTGGTAATTGACCACTTGCCAACAAATAATCTCGGAGTACAATAGCTTGATTGTGTTGTTCATCCTTAGCACCGTATAATAAGATAACATTAGACTGTTCTAATTGGCCGGCGACTTGCTTGATAAAGTCCGCTGTAATTGGGTTTTCATCCAATTCTTCGCGATACTTTTGAACAAACTCTGGGTACTTAGCTACGTCGTGATTAAACCATTTTCGTAGCTCCGTTGATGGACCGATTGCTTTGACCCAATCATCCAAATGCGCGTTGACCTTGGATATACCACGTGGCCATAGACGATCAACTAACAAACGGTAACCTTCCAAATCAACCGGTTTTGTGTAAATTCGTTCAAGTTTCAATAACATTTTGCCATCTTCAATCTTTCAGAATTCGAGGAATCTATTTTGACAACAACATCATTTGCAACGGCCGACTTCTTTGACGGCCGTCCCACTACTGAAATTGCCCAATCCCTCTTGGGGACTACTTTATTATATCGCACTGACCATCATTTGACCGGTGGGCTCATCGTTGAGACCGAGGCTTACCTGGGCACTCATGATACTGCGGCGCACGCGTACAACGGTCGGCGCAGTAAATTCACCGAGCCCCTCTATCGCGAAGCCGGCACGCTTTACATATACCAACTACGTGCTAACCTCCTGTTCGACGTCGTCACCCAGCCAAAGGACGTCCCGGAAGGGGTTTTAATTCGGGCAATCGAGCCCACTCACGACATAGACCAAATGATTGTGAACCGTGGAAAGAGTGGGGTACAAGTTACCAACGGCCCCGGAAAATTAGCTCAAGCGCTGGGAATCACCAACCAAAAGGATAATCTCCGTTTAATTGATGACAGTCCATTTTCAATTAGTCTGGTAGAATCCCGTAAGCCCGCTCATATCCAGGCCGTTCCCCGCGTCGGCGTCAACCCTGACGCGGCTAGTGGTCAACTCCCCCTTCGTTTCATCGTGGCTGGCAATCCTTACATCAGTGATAGCCGCAAGCGTGACTGGCGTGAAGATCACGGGTGGCAAGCCTAACTAGTGACTGTTAACGTCAAAAAAAACCGCTTCTCAGAAATTTTTAGATTCCTGGGAAGCGGTTTTCATTTTATTTAAGTATTAAAATTCGGTCGCCCTAGCCGTTCGTAAACAAACTGCGAGAACTAGCCCTCACCGACAATGACTTCAACTTGGCCCCGTTTAGGTACAAAGTTGATGTTATAGATTGGTTCGCGTAAAACCTTTTCGTATTCTTCCAAAACATCTGATGGAAGTGGCGTGTGTTCGCCCAATTCGCGCATCAAGTCATCAACGGAGTACACTTCATTCATATCAACGAAGATACGCATGTTGCTGACCACGTCATTGAGTAGTTCCGTTAAGATTGCGTTGGGCTTGCCGTTGCCGTCCGTCACGACGATCTGGTTACTATCAATTTCCTTATGATCGATTTTGGTTAGCTTTACAATGTCAAATATGTTTAACATTTCAATCCGTCCTCCGTTAATTTCTTAAGTTTGCTATATTTTACCACACCGCTTACAAGCAGGCAGGCTAAATGCTACCGGTTAACCCGTCTAGTGAACGTTCGCCCGCTTAAAAATTTTCTCCTGGACCTTAGGCATTGGTAACTGGTCCAATTCGTCGGGCAAAACACCTTGTCCGGCAAAGTAGGCGAGGTCGGCCGGTTGAACTTGCCCACCGATCAGTTGAATGGTCCACTTTTGATGCGTAAACGTATGGGTGACTGGACGCAGCTTCAACATTTTGGCGGTGAGGACTAGCCGGTACTCCCGTTTGAAATAGGCCGTCACAGCAGCCAACAAGTCGGCGGTTGATGCATCCTCGTCTAAATCCAAGTCGTCCACTTTAATCAATGGAACGGTCCATAAATTCCCTAGCATCCCGGTACTTGGGCGCTGGGTCATTAACCACTGATCCCCCATTTGCGCTAACACCGCAACGTACGCCACCGGTTTCGGCCGTGGCTTTTTAGTTTTGACCGGATAATCTAATTCCTGACCGTCTAAGTAGGCTTGGTTAAAACGTTTGACAGGCGAATGCGCCGTATCTGGTTGTCGCGCTGTCATATAACTGGACCCAAGATCCATAATGGCCTGGTTGAAATCGCCAGGCCGATCGTGCGGCATAATTCGGCTGATGGCCTGCTCAAAAACTTGGCGAGTCTGCGGCTTAGCAATGTCGTCATCGATCTTTAACAAGCGGCTAAAGACCCGGTAGGCATTCCCATCAACGGCCGGAACCGGTTGATTGAACGCGATGCTGGCGATTGCTCCAGCCGTGTACGGGCCAATTCCAACGAGGGCTTCTAACCCCGCAGCCGTCTGGGGCCACTGCCCATCGTAATCGGCTAATAACTGCTGCGCACAGCGTTGCATATTACGGACCCGGGAATAGTAGCCCAACCCTTCCCACGCCTTTAAGAGGCGCGCTTCTGGCGCGTTTGCCAAGTCGGCCACCGTCGGAAACCAGTCCATGAAGCGCTCGTAGTACGGAATCACCGTTTGAACCTGAGTCTGTTGCAGCATAATTTCAGAGACCCAGATGTGATAAGGTTCGTGGTCGTGACGCCACGGTAAATCCCGCCCTTCCTGGTCATACCAGTCCAAAAGCGTGTGTTGAAAATCTTTAATCGTGGCGGCGTTCCATTCTATCATTTAAAAATTCTCCTTCTAAAAACGCCACGCAACTCCAATTGGAGTCCGTGGCGTCAATTGTTTCAGCGACCTAATCTAAGGTACCCGCAAGATCGACCAACGTTTTTTCGTAATGGTCGGTCACACTTTCATCTTGAAAATCAGCGTTAAAAACCGCTAACGTCAAGTATTCCGGGTATTTTAGGATGACTGTCGCTAAACGGTCATTCGTTTCAGGGTACTTTTGATCTTCATTATTTAAAATATCTAAACTTGCTTGATAACAAACGTTCGCTAAGAATAAGTAATCAACAAAGTAGTTAAATCCTGGCTCGTTTTTTAATTTAAAATGCGCCCCAACATCTACCGTTTCCGTAATATTGTTTAAATATTTCGAAACAATTTCTTGGTACTGACGTAGTAACTCCACTTTAGCTTTTGCATGTCCTTCTTCTGCCATGTAAAATCCCCACCTAACTTGTATCTGTGAGAATTATAACATATGCCGCAAACCCTGTTGAATGTTCTGGGCTAACCCAGCCAACTGGTCATACTGCCACTGCCGTTCAGCCGTGATAGCCGCCGCATCATTGGGCTTCGTTAGGTTAATCAGTTTAACCGCCTGATCGGAGGCCCGCAGTGCATTTTCGTCCGCATCCGCCGACGCAACTGCCCAGCGAATGCAATCAATGGCCGCCGCACCGATTGAACTCGTACTATTCGAGTTCAACGCCGATACCCTAGCCAAGGCTTGCCGTACCTGATAGACACTAACCAAATTAACTTGCCATAGTTCATTGGCATCGATGGCTAACCGAAGTTGCCGATCGTAGCGCTGTTGATCATCCACGTAATATAATGCTTTTTTAGCGATAATCAACGCCCATTTTGCCAATTGCTGTTGTGAGAGTTCACCCGTCAAGGCTTCGATTTGGGCCCGTATTCCAGGGTCATCGTCAATCGATATTTTAGGGTGACTCGGTCTAAAACCTTCCGTCATCACGCATTCCTACTTTCTTCATAAATCCTACAACGATCCGGGCTCACTCTTTCGAGCCCGTCCAGCTAATTATGTGCTGGTAACTACAGATTGTAACAGAAATCGTCAAACTTTGCGCCATCAAAACTTGTAAATTTCTGTAATTTTTTTGTATCTGATCACTTACTGCTCAGGGTATAAAAAACCGGTAACCAGGTGCCTCGCACCCAATTGCCGGCCCTTACAAACACTATTGAATTTCAATGTGATGCGTATCCGCTGCGGCCTTCTTTGGCAAGGTCAATGATAAGACCCCGTGTTCATACCGTGCTTCAATCTTGTCAACATCCACGTCTGGTAACGAGTACTGACGGCCGAAACGACCGGATTGGCGTTCACTCGCGATAATATTGCCATCGTGATCACTTTCATCACTAATGCTATCACGCTTAACCGCAATCGATAACGTGCCGTCGCGGTATTTCAAAGCGATGTCCTTCTTATCGATTCCCGGAACGTCGACTTTCATCGTATACTGTTCGTCATTTTCTTTAATATCGGTTTTTAATACCGAGCCATTGCTTGTCACGTTCATGAAGGAACGCCCCAACCCATTGACTAGGTCATCCATCTTTGTTAAATCGTTAAAACGATCGAATAAATCATTGTGCCAATTCATCATATCATTAGCCATGTGCAATCACCCTTTCAACTTGTTTACATCTTTATGATAGTCACTTGATAATCAAATGCAACAATTTAGCGCTCCCTAACAGTGAGTGCTAAATTAGCTATTATTCTACGCGGTACGTTTGCATATCCACGGGAATCACCCGCACGACCTTGTAAGGCGTAATGGTTCGATTTTTCGTCGTTATTGTCAGCGGCCACTGATCATGGGGCTGATCAGCGAGCTCTACCCCAACTAACATCCGAATACGGTCTAAAATATCAGCTACGCCAAACGCATTGTCACCCTGGTTAAACGACGTTTGTAACATCCTAATCTCAACGTGTAGTCGGTGACTAGCAAAACTGAAGGTAACCGGGACGTACACCATTTCATGCGTAGTCGTCGGTTGTGTTGCCAGAACTTGATCTAGCTGCGCAATAAAAGTTGTAAATTGATCCATCGACACCACCCCCATCGATTTATCATTATTATACTGCAAGCGTTACCAAAAGCAAAAGTGGCCCAGCAAAACTAGTGTAAACAAAAAAGACTAGCCATCGTTACCGACAGTTAGTCTCGCTTTAAAAGTGTGTTTGAAATTAGTTATTGGATAATTTCTTAGCATCTTCGTCGATCGTTTCAAAACCGGAAACGCCGCTCTTCTTCTTTGGGTGCTTTGCACGTTCTTCTTCAGCTTTTTGAATCATAGCCTTTTTTTGTTCCTTGCTAAGCTTTTGTGCCATGATTATCGCCTCTTTTATCTTGGGGTAGCGAAGACATTCTTCGTTACAATCCCTATTATAGGTCTAATTTCAAAAAGTGGCACAAATTTGCGTTAATTTTTTGAAACCCCTTGCTTGCATTCTGTAATTGTTAGATTTACAGTTAAGATGTTCAGGAGGGATCAATCATGAAAAAAGTATTAATTTTAGGCGCTGCGGGCCAAATTGCCCGTTTAGCCGAACAGCAATTTTTAGCAGATGACGATTTCGAACTCACACTTTACTTACGCAATGCGCAACGCGTTAGCGACCTCAAATCCGACCGGGTCACCATTATTGATGGCGACGTCACGGACCAAGCAAAGTTGACCGAAGCAATGGCTGGTCAAGACGTGGTTTACGCTAACCTCGCTGGCCAAAATATTAAGGCTCAGGCTGAGACCGTCGTCAACGCCATGCACGCTACCAATCTGAAGCGAGTGATTTGGATTTCAACTTTAGGGATTTACAATGAAGTTCCTGGCAAGTTTGGGGAATGGAACAACGCGACCCTTGGCAGTTACCTTACCCGTTACTTCGATGCCGCTAAGGTCCTCGAAGATTCTGATTTAGATTACACGATTATTCGTCCCGCTTGGTTGACCAACCACGATGAAATCGACTACGAAACGACCCAAAAGGGCGAACCTTTCAAGGGTACCGAAGTTTCACGGAAGAGCATTGCGGCGCTAGTTGTTAAGCTTGCTAAGACACCAACGGACAGTGTTCGGACCTCACTCGGGGTTAACAAGCCTAATACCGACGGCGACAAACCTGCTTGGTATTAAATCGATTTCTATATAAATAAATTTGTTTAAAGCGGCCTACTGACTAAAATCAGGGCCGCTTTTTTTAATGGCTTTTTCATTTTTAACCCTATTAAATCAAGGTTTTAAATTCGTGGACCTTTCAGGTTGACGCTCAAAAATCACGGTGTTAAATTGTAGACTCAATTTGAAAATGACCGGGCTATTTTTGCCCAGTTTTCAAGGAGGATTTTACTTTGAACTTAAAATGGTACGTAAAGAAATTTAACGGTCTAACGACCACGCAACTGCACGATATTTATCAGCTCCGCGCTAAGACGTTCGTCAAAGAACAGGCCCGTTCCTACCAAGACCCTGACGACGCTGACTTTGATGCTCGGCATATTTTTGCTTATGATCAAGGAAAGCTCGTCGCTTACGCCCGAATTTATGAACACGATGGCGTCGTTTCCTTCGGTCGTATTACGACTGACAGTAGTTATCGCGGGACCGGTCTCGGCAAAAAATTAATGAACCACGTCATGGCAATCTTGAAAGTCCATTATCACGACGCCACGATCGAGATCGACGCGCAGACGCACGTTCAGAAATTTTACGAAAAATTTGGACTAACCGCTGCCGGGGACCCTTATACCGACCTCGGCGCCGAGGTCATCAAGATGCAAGCACCCGTACGTCGGCTGGTGTTAGCGTAGTGCTCAATTCATCATTAAAATTAATGGCTAACTAAACTGATAAATTATCAGCCTAGTTAGCCATTTTTATTTTTTAATCTGCTTGTTGCCCTTGTAAATATGCTGCCAGTTGCCGTAAATCCTGATCGACAACTGGTTGATACTTCTTGAACCGTTTCGAATACGACGGATGATAAAGTGGAAATAACGTGTAGTGGCTTGCCGTTAAATCAAAGCGGTGCTGGTCCACATTCCAATAACGAATCGGTAACGTCAGTAGCTGACCATGCACGGCACTAATCTTATACTTGTTACCCAGCAACCGTTGAAGCCCCGTGTTTCCAAGTGGCACGATGATTGAGCCTCGTAACGCCGCCAATTCTGCATCCAATAACGGGGCACTCGCTTCTACTTCCATGCGATTGGGCCGCCGATCGCGCTTCTGTCCCGTTTTCCCAATCGAATAGGGCCGTGAACGGACGGCGCCAGTTAAGTAAATCTGATCACGGGTTAAATTGAGCTGGCTTAGCCACCGATCTAATTCCGTTCCAGCTGGTCCTTGAAACGGGTGGCCCACCTGTGCTTCAGTTCTTCCCGGCGCTTCCGAAACCATCACCAGCGTGGGCGTCAAGCTTCCTTCACCAGGAACAAAGCCTTCCAAATGCTCAAATTGCGTTAGTAGTGCGCGGCCTTGAGCTTGCTGTTTTGCTGTCAATAACGTTGCCACCTTACTCATCTCCATTCAATACTTACCGTCATTCTAGCAAAGAATCGCAGTAAGCAATAATGATGCGCTTATTCAAACCACTGCAAACAAAAACACTGTGAAGTAATTTTTCACAGTGCGCTAATTCTTTTTAAAATTGACTTAAACACTTTCAGGATCACTCCGGTAGCGTTGCAAAACATAAATCGCAACGATCACCAAGACAGAGCCCAAAATTTCGACCCATGACACGGATAATCCTAAGAAAATAATACTGAGGATAAACGTTACGACGGGTTGAACCGCATCCACAATGCTAACCACCGCGGAAGGCGCGTATTGCAGACTGTGCAACAAGGAACCAAACGCAAAGATGGTCCCGATTAACACGATTGCGCCAATTGAAATCACTAGCGTCGGTGTAATCTTCGGTGCTCCAACCCAAACCGGATGGTATAAGTTGAACAGAATACCCGCAATCAGCGTCCCCCAACCTAAGACCACCACCGGCGAGTTTTCAGCCACAATGTGCCGTGGTAACACGACGTACAACGCAGCGGTCACCCCGGAAAGAATTCCCCACACTAGCGCATCCATTGGAATTGCTAATTCGTGGATGTTGCCCTTCGTAATGGCTAGAAAGACCCCTAGTAACGAAATTCCAAATGCAATCAAGTCAGTACGCATTGGTAATTCACGCTTGAAGACCAATGTTCCTAAAACGATGAACAACGGACTCAAGTATTGCAAAATCGTGGCTGCCGCCGCAGTCCCGCGTTCAATACTAATGTAGAACGTGTACATATTCGCCATTAAGCCCACGGTGGCGTATGCAACTAATTGGCCTACGGATGCCCAGGATTTAAAAACGTTAAAAATCTTCGTCCCCTGCTGAAAAAATCCAATTGCAAGCAGGATTATGCCGGCAGACAACGTCCGCACGGATAAAAACCAGTCGGCCGGAATTGCTTGGTTTTGGGAGACGAATTGCATCACCGTACCTGAAATTCCCCATAGTGTTGAAGCCAACATGGCCCACATAATGCCCTTCATGTAGCGGCTAGTTGTGATATTTTTCAAATCTTCATTACCCCAATTTAATTAATGGCAATATTATACCGGGGTATAATTAAAACTCACTGATAATTCCATGCCAATTTTACATATAAAAAAAACGTCATTACCAGCATTTGGCACCAACGTCTTCATTAGAAAATTGATATTTATTTTTAGAATAATTTACCGACGTAAAAGTGAATAAACATCGTAATAATACCGACAATCACGTTTCGAATAACCGCCGTTTTCACGTTTCCTTTGCCTAACAACGCGGATAAGTAACCCGTCAACGCAACCGCGACGGACACCGCAATAATTGTCGCTGGCCATTGAAAACCAGCGGGGGCAAACGTCATTGCGACTAACGGAAAGACACCACCAGCCGATGCTGAAAATAATGAAGCAAACGCGGCGTCCCAGGGGTTCATATAATGGCCCAATTCCATGTCGTACTTCACACTAACCACCGTTTCCAACGGTTTCTTGGATAATAAATCCTTCGCAATCTCCAACGACGTCTCTTCCGTCACACCAAGCACCATGTAGTGCCGTTTAACCGCCGCTAATTCACTGTCATAGTCCGTCTTAAGTAGCTGACGTTCCCGTTCAACGACCGCTTTTTCGGTATCCTTTTGCGTGCTAACTGAGGCGTACTCCCCGGATGCCATTGAAAAAGCGCAGGCTAGCAAGTCGGACAGCCCAGCAATAAAAATCGTAAACTGGTTGGTCGTCGCCGCTGCAACACTGAATAGCACCCCGACAACGGTCAAAATACCATCGTTGGAACCAAGGACACCCGCCCGCAATGAATTCAACTTTTCGTCCATTGTCTGCTTAGCCTTTTTAGGTTTTACTTTTGAAATCTGCATATTTTCACTCCCCTTGACCTAATCTACTCAGGCAAATAAGTGGCCAATAAAGTACGTGACCAGCATCGTCAACAGCCCGGAAACGACGTTACGAAAAATACCGTGACGCCGGTTCGCATTCCCCAAAATAGCTGCGACGTACCCGGTAATTGCTAACGCGATGGCCACTGAAATGACCGTTGCAACCACTTTAATTTGGGGTGGAAAAAAGGTAATTGAGACTAATGGCAAAATTGACCCGGTCGGAAACGAAATCATGGACGCGATCCCCGCCGCATATGGACTGATAAACTCACTCGGATTAAAGCCATAATGCTCACGGACCGTCGTAACTAGCGCGTCTTCACTCATCATTTCACGCGTCGCTTTACGCGCTAACGGTTCACTGATGCCTTGATCGACGTATTTTTGGGCGACCCAGTCGGATTCACCCTCATAATTTTCAGCCAGCGCCTGTTTCTGATGCGCAATCGCCATTTTTTGCGAATCTTTTTGCGTATTGACGGAGACGTACTCGCCCATTGCCATTGAAATCGTTCCGGCTAACATGCCCGCTAACCCGGAAATTAAAATTGAAAAACTATTCGTAGTCGCCCCAGCGACCCCTACAACAATTCCGGCAACGGATAAAATACCATCATTTGCGCCCATAACACTGGCACGTAAAATGTTGACCCGCTGCGCTAAAGTCATTTTCTTTTTCATATGGCGATGCCCCTTCGTCTACTTTATAATCATTATTACTTAGTAGATATTATATCTTTTCGAAAATAAATGCAAGTCCTAGTTTTAATTCATCAACAATTAAAGTTATGCTTGCCTAAACCATAATCTAGTGTAACATCAATTCAACCTTAATGTTAGTCGAGACAAATCGAATCATCAGTAAATTCAGTCATAAAACGCACTAAAAAACGATGCTTCGAAAGTTTTACGCTTCCTGAAACATCGTTTATTAAGTGACCAGCCACAATTAAGCGGCATAGCCCTATTTTTAAAAACCTCTAGTTAACGGCGTTAAACTGCTGCGTCTCACTTAAAGCAAATTCCGTTGGTTGATCTGTATTCATCAAATCATCGGTCAACGCTACCCGCGTAATCGTTTGGTCCCCATAAGGTTGGATGTAAAATGCGGGTTCATCCATACTCATGTAAGCACGGTACTGCGTATAATCCGCACTACCATCCGCCTTGATCTTGACACCCTTAGGAATTTCAACGGAGTTCAACATGTGTGATAACGCGTTGACCGCCTGGGCATCGGTATCTACCGCAGTTGTGTTCTGACGCATGTAAACAGTCCGAACAAACCGAGAAACGGACGTGTAATCACCCGGCATCCCAAGCGCACCCGAACCAGGGCCAAACGCTTTGACCGTGGCATCACCGTATTGGCGATCTGGGTGTGGCGTTGGTTGTAACGCAACGTAATTGCTCAGGTTTTTCATATGCCATTCAAAATCTGGAGTATTCGTCATAACGCCAACCGGATTCTCTAAATAGTGCAAACCGTCTTCTTCAGGTTCCAAGACATAGGTTGCACCATCGCGGTCACTAATGATCCAATGTAGTGGGACGACCACGTTAAGTAGCGGTGCTGCCGCATTGACGATATTGATTTCGCTTAAGCGTTGGCCCAGTTCCGCCGTGCTCTTAACGTTACCTAAGATCCACATCAGCACGTCGTGGGGCGCAAGGTTAATGGCGCCGTCAGTTGGCTGGTCATTATAGTGAGCCTGACCCGCAAAGTACAGAGCGGCCGCGCTGACGCCGTATTCATTGACCCCGTCGATCAGCACGTAGCCATTTAAATTACGCCCAGTTCCAACAAAACTATACGGTGCATCGAACCCGTCATCGCTAGCCGCACCGGTAAAATGATGGTCCCGTGGAATTGCAACGGGACGACCTCCGAGTTCAAACCCAAAATCCATTGTCCGGGCCAAAAATTGATCACCCATCGTTGTCTGATACGTTAAACTTGTACACATCGCTCTCACATCCTCGAATTAAGTAACTCTATTTTATCATCTAATTCCAATTAAAACCGTTTTCATGAAATTTATTTTACTCACGTCAGTTTAGCTGCTCATTATTATTTTCATTTATGGCCTTCAAGTTGAAAGGTGAAGTTCAAGCTAATAAAAATCAAGCCCTTTTGAACTAATCCGGTTGGCGCTAATAACATGCGGTCGTGGAACCAGGGCTAGCCTGGGAAGCGGTCTAGCCCCTCGCCCTGAACGATTGCAAAAACCGCAATTGTTCAGGACCGTCCGTGGTTTAAGGCCGGAAAATTCACCGGCCTAAGACCACCTTCACGACTGATGCTATCAGCGCCAACCTCCGAGCATTCAATAAATTTAGCACATCAATAACAGAAAAGTTATATTTAGCACAGACGGGTAGGATTGGTGCGCTGTGTCGGCAATATCAGATAGCGTTTTATGCTGACTGATATTGCGGGGCAATTCAAAGACGTGGGCTATCGGCTTTAAATTGAGGGTCCAGACCGCACTTTGGCTGGGGCCGTCCCCCATAGCACCCAATTCTACCCGTCGGAGCGATCTACTACTACAGTATTAATAACAGTTCTAGTCTCTCAACCTTCTATAATAAGCACAAAGGCCTACGACAACCGTAAAACGGTATCGTAGGCCTTTGTGGGTTTGATTCAATTATTCAGTGTCACCAGCGTGCAGCGTAAGTCAAAATTGGGGGTTGCCTTCCGTCGCGTCGCCTTAATTTTTAAGGTGGAGTGTCATGGCATTGATTGCCACGATGATGGTACTTAATGACATCACAACCGCACCAAACATTGGGTTCAATAGGAAGCCGATTGGCGCCAAAATACCAGCGGCCAACGGAATGGTGATGACATTGTAACCAGCACCCCACCAGAGGTTTTGGGTCATCTTCCGCGTGGTCTGCCGTGCTAAGTCTAAGAAGTCCACAACGTCATTCGGATTACTCTTAACCAGTACGACGTCCGCAGAATCAATTGCGACGTCGGTCCCAGAACCAATCGCTACCCCGACTTCTGCTTGAGCCAAGCTAGGCGCATCGTTAACACCGTCACCGATCATCATGACGTGACTACCATCTGACTGGTACTGTTTAACGAGCTTGGCCTTGTCTTCTGGCAATAAGCTGGCGTGAACTTCAGTAATCCCAAGTTGCTTAGCAACCACTTGCGCACTCTGCAGGTTATCCCCAGTTAGCATAACTGGTGTAATGTGTTGTGCTTTGAGGCTATCAATTAAGTTTTTAGATTCTGGTTTAATTTGATCCCCTTGTGCGACGTAGCCGAGCACTTGGTCATCGGCCATCAGGTAGCTAACCGAATTACCCGCACTTGCAAGGCGTTCAAAAGCAGTCTGGTCATAGGTCAGTTTTTGCCGATCAAGGTAGGCTGCGGAAACAATCTGATACGTCCGACCATCCACTTGGCCACTCAAACCGACCCCAGTAATTTGATGAACATCATCCGCACTAACCAGTGCCAACTTGTGAGCCTTCGCTGCCGTTAAAATTCCGACTGCTAACGGGTGACTGGACCCCGTTTCCAAGCTAGCCATAATTTTCAAAACGTCGTCAGCTTTAAGTGCTGCATCACTACTTTGATAGTCCGCAACCTTAAAGTTACCTGCCGTAAGCGTCCCGGTTTTATCCATTAACGCATAGTTTAACTTTTTGACTTGTTCCATGGCATCCCGGTTACGGATCAACAGTCCGTGGCCGGCCGCAATCGCGGTACTCCGTGCAACAACTAATGGAATCGCTAATCCTAAAGCGTGGGGGCAGGCAATCACCAGCACCGTCACCGCAATGGAAAGTGCTAAGGCCAAGTTACCCACTAATAGCCACGTGACAAATGCCACGATTGAAACCGTCAACGCTGCGTAGAAAAGCAGTCCCGCAACCCGGTCAGCCATATTTTCCTGTGAGGATTTTGCGGCTTGCGCATCACTCACCAACTTCATAACTTGTGCCAAGTAGCCATCTTCACCGGTCCCAGTAACGGTCATTTCAAAGGTTCCTTCACCGTTAACGGAGCCACCAACTACTTGATCTTTGGCTTTCTTTTCAACTAGCCGTGCTTCACCAGTAACCATCGCTTCATTAACGCTAGTTGCACCACTGACGATTTGACCATCAGCCGGAATTTTTTCACCGGCCCGAACTTGAACTTGATCGCCCTTAGCTAACTGGGCAACCGTCACGTCTTGAACTTCACCGTCCACAACTTTATGAGCGGTACTTGGTAATAGTTTTGCTAAGTGATCAACGGCAGAGCCCGCGTTCATCACGGTATTCATTTCAATCCAGTGCCCTAATAACATAATGTCGATTAAGGTTGCGAGTTCCCAGAAGAAGTCGGTCACCATCGGCGTGACGTGTAACATATCGTTAGCAATCACCGCGTAAATACTGTAGACGTAAGCCACGCTAATCCCCATTGAAATTAAGGTCATCATCGCTGGCTTGTGGTTAGCAAGTTCCGCTTTCGCACCACTAAAGAATGGTTGTCCGCCGTAAACGAAGAGGATCGTACCCAAAACGGCGACCAAGTAATCGGACCATGGCTGGAAGGTAAACTGAAACGGTAGCCGTACCCCCATCATTGGGCTCATCACAATAATTGGAATCGTGAGTACCAGTGAGACCCAGAACTTTAACTTCAGGTTACCCATGTGCATCATTTGGCCATTGCCCATATCCATGTCATCCATGTTCATATTCATCTTTTTCGAATCCATGCCATCCATTGCCATGTCGCCTGTTTTCTCCATCTTCATAAGGATGACCTCCCTTTGCCTTTTTTGGGTTTACATTTGTAATTCATGGTCAAAGTTTACAACCGTAAACGAAAAAAGTCAAGCTTTCGCATTTGAAACCTTTTGGACAGAAAAAAACACCACGGGTTTCAACCGTGGTGCCATCATTATTCAATAAACTAATCATCTTAATAGGTTAATTAGTGGTTAACACTTTGCGCCCGGGACGCAATCGCAATCGACTTCTTCAGGGGCCGTTTCGGCTTTAGCCGCCAACGCCTCTTGCATCTCCGCAATATCTTGCTGACTGAGTGTTAAGTTCTTAATCACGTCCGTCAGCGTCTGACCGACCCGCATCTGACACAGGTGGCTAAAGAGCGTATTCACCGCTTCATCCATCGACGGCTGTTCTTCAACCGTCGGGTAATAAGTAAATGCGCGACCGTTTTTTTCCGCCCGGAGCGCACCTTTTTTGATCAATCGACCCAACAAGGTTTTAACGGTGGCCGACTTCCACCCCATCTTATCTGCCATGATTTCAGACATCTGACTACTCGTAACGCTGCCTAAGGTCCAAGCGACCCGCATAACTTCCCATTCTGCATCACTGATATCAATTCTGGTTTGAGTTTCCATCGGTTACGCCACCTTTCCATATATTTTAAATACAGTTTACAGTCGTAAACACAAAAAAGCAATTAATTTCCCTAATCGTTAACTTAAGCATAAGTCAAATTTTTCAAAATATAAATAGACTAATATTCAATTCTTGCTTCGATTGCTTACATTAGGTTATTTACCAAACCAACGACAAAAATGATTACATTATTATGTGTAATCATCCGCACGCTTATTAAAATTAGGCAACCGAATGCGTAAATTCTCCGAGTAACGTCGTCAACTTGGCGACCGTTGCTGGGTAATCTGCAGGGTGTTGTAACAAATAGCTCGTAATCCTACTTTGGTACAACACGGTCGTTGCTGATTGACCATTAGTTTGCAATAAAGTCCGTCGAAATTCATTTAATAGTTGTTGAAGCCCCGTTTGTACGGGGTCTTTCAAATCAAGCGTTAACGCGGCTCGACTAATCGCGTCTAAAACCTGGGTTTGTGTGATTTTTGCATGTACTGCCATTTTGGTTCCCCCACTCGTTAGAATAGTTATTAGTATACACCGTTCTCATGCTTTAACGGCTTTTTTTGTCGTGAATTGTTTCAATGGTCAAAGTATGTTAGGATATTCCATTACTTTAAAACGGAGGCCTGAGATATATGAAACCTAGTTCTAAATTCATTCAACGTGTCCAACAATTTATGCGGGGGCGTTATGGCCCAAATGACACCCTCAACCGGTTTCTCACCGATTTGGCGTTGCTCTTAATTGTGATCAGCCTCTTCAGTCGTTCCATCTGGCTAACGCCCATCGCCATTTTATTGATTGTTCTGAATTACTGGCGTTTATTTTCCAAAAAAATCTATTTTCAAGTTGCCATCAATCGCGGGTTTGAGCGGATTTGGCTCCCGCTAATTCGACCACTGACTAAATTGAAGTACCAGATTGTGCAGCACTGGCGTTACCGATTCTTTCGTTGCGAAGAATGCCATCAGCGCATTCGCATTCCGCGCCACCACGGCCATGTGCGGGTGACTTGTCCCAAGTGCGGGCACCGGTTTGAAGCCCGCACTTAAAGCCCAAATTTCAGAAATCTTTAAGCTTTTTTCAGAAATTACTTACGAAGCGCACCTTTTTCTGTTACAGTGACCTATTGTGCCTACTGCATAGACAAAGGAGCGTTTATTTGTATGAAATCAAAATCATCATCCAATCCGACCCTTATTATGATCGGATTACTACTTGGAGGATTCGTTGCGATGCTTAGCGAAACCGCGCTAAACATTGCCCTCCCCCAACTAGAACAACAATTGCACGTCAATACTGGGACCATCCAGTGGCTAGTCACTGGCTACCTCTTAATGGTCGGAATCGTGCTTCCACTATCCAGTATGCTAACGAAACATTTCACAACTCGCCAGATCATCATCTTCGCTTTAAGCGACTTTATGGTTGGGGCCGTGATCTCAGCGTTATCTAGTAGTTTTGCTCAACTTTTAATCGGCCGGATGATCCAAGGGATTGCCACTGGCCTATTATTACCACTGATTTTCATCGTTTTACTTGCCATCTATCCACCCGAAAAACGGGGCTCCGCCATGGGATTAGTCGGTTTAGTCATCATGTTTGCACCCGCCATTGGGCCAACCCTTGCCGGCATCATTTTAGGAGCGCTCTCATGGCAATGGATTTTCTGGTTATTTGTGCCATTATTAGCGATTGCTTTAATTATTACAATCTTTTTCATGCAAAACGTTTCTGAGTTAACTAAACCTAAAGTCGACGTTCTTTCAATTATTTTATCTTCACTTGGTTTTGGTGGACTCGTTGTCGGTGCCAGTTTAGCCGGGGATAAAGGTTGGGGTAACCCACTTGTCATCGGTGCGCTCGTAGTCGGAATCGTCTGCTTAGCCTTCTACACTTATCGCCAATTACACTTAGACGCGCCTATTTTAAATCTCCGTGCCTTTGGTTTTAAAAAGTTCAGTGTCGGGACAGCCTTAGTCATGACTGACTTTGGGATTATCATGTCTTCGATGTACCTCCTACCCATGTACTGGCAAAAAGGATTGATGGTTCCGGTCGCTTTAACCGGGGTCTTACTGTTACCCGGTGGGATCGTTAACGCGATCGTATCCGCTACTGCTGGTCGCTTATTCGATGATTACGGGGCCAAATACCTGACCCGGATTGGCTTTGCAATCACCTTTGTTGGGGCTTTAATGTTAATTTTTGTCTCAACACATACCGCATACTGGTACGTCGTTCTTGCCCACGTCCTCTTAATGATTGGGGCACCGTTAGCAATGTCACCAGCCCAAACTTACGGTTTAAACGCTTTGCGCGGACCCGTTGCAGCTGACGGTAGTACCATTTTGAATACCTTACAACAGATTTTAGGTGCATTGGCGACCGCCATTGCAACCAGCCTGTTAGGTATTGGACAGAGTACTAGCAATGCCGGTGGCGCCACGGCGTTCGTCCACGGCGTTCACTACGGCTTTTGGTTCACGTTGGCCCTATCCGTATTAGGTTTCTGCCTATCCATGATGGTCACAAACCAGAAGGAACCTGCTGAAGATCCATTAGCACATGATGCTGAATCAGCTGGTCAACCCGTAGATAACAATTAGAAATACTAACTATCGATTGGAAAAAGGGACTCGGAAATTTTGGATTTCTGAGTCCCTTTTTCTCTCGCCGATAATGATTGCTTTTTTCTGATTTCTCCCCCACAATCAAAGTGAAGCTTAACGGAGGCGTATCAAAGTTTATGGAAATGACTATTGACCTTATTATCGGTACCAGCGTGGTTCTCGCCATTCTCTGCTGGATCTTAGCTGGTTATTATTATCACCAAGTCAAAAAACGGATTGGTAGCGGTTGGCTGGTTGGCGGTCTCCTCATGGCCGGGTTAGCCGGTTTCTTCATCTGGACCGCTATTCCGCTATGGACTAGCTTATAGGAGGAGCAAAATGAATCCTGAAGAAATTTTTCAACGCTATCTCGATAAATATCACATTAGCTTACAGCATCCCGAACACGGCATGGTATTACTGACTTCACCGGTTTGGCCTAACCACCCCGACCTTCAACAATCTGTTCAGACGGCCATTCAAGGTCTGAACGGTGTTCAAAGTGTCACCGCTAGTAGTCCCGAGCAATTGATCATGCGCTATGATTCCAGCCAATTACGCAAGCTCAATCCGCTCTCACTATTTAGCACTGAACGGCGGTTAAGCCACCAATATCACCAGGCAGGATACTAATTACAATCAATATCGGTACCAGCGACTCGTTCAGTCGCTGGTACCGATATTTTTTTAATCAACTAAAAGGATTGCGTGCTCTAAAATTACCGTCAAGATTTTTGAACTAGTGATAAACTTATTTTAAGACTACATAAAGTTAGTCTAAGGGGGATGTTATCATGTCACAGTCGCGCCATAATGCATGGTTCGCTATTTTGTTAATTATTTTAGTTCCGGGATTGTTTTTGCTAGTTCCTTTGCTCACTAGTCGAGTCGTCTCTGTCACTTATTCTGGCATCGTTCAAGATTTAGTCATCTTGGTTGTCATCGGGGGCCTTAACCACTATCTATTCAAGATGCCCATCAATTGGTGGCACGCCCAGCACGGCTGGAAACAGGCCTTAGCTTGTTTACCGGCCATCATCATCTTACTCGCGCCTAAAATTCCTAGTGTTCTGAAGTTAGGTCAACTGACTTTCAATCCCATGATTTTCTTTTACGCCGGCTATATCCTATTAATTGGAATTACGGAAGAATACATTTACCGCGGCGTTTTACTGCCACTATTAGCCAAGGCCCTACCAGGAAGAACACTACTGGTCATTATCCTCGACAGTTTAGCCTTTGGTAGTATGCACCTCATTAACCTCACCGGGCTGAACTTAAGCTACGTCCTGCCACAAATGCTACTGGCCGCCATAACGGGACTATTACTCTGCGGCGTTTATCTCAAGACTAAAAATCTCATTTTGCCAATTTTGATCCATACGTTTAGCGATATTAATATGATTGCTTCGTTCATGAACCATACCCAAAATCGCACTGGCCTAGACATTCCAGGGACAGTTTCATTGGGAATATCAGCAATTGCCATCATCCTATTTATTATCGTCGCGGGCTTTGTTTATTGGCAAACTCGTCATCTTAATCTCAACAAACAATTCGCTGATTAGATTAATCAGCAATCAAGTTAAGCAGAAAAAGTTAGCGTTATAAAACCAAATTTGGTCTTATAACGCTAACTTTTTCTGTCTTAGTCGCTCCGCCACGAACTTATTTCAACCGCGCGCGAATGCGACTTAATGAAACTGGGGTGATGCCTAAGTAAGACGCCACCAAGTGTAACGGAACGCGGTCCAGAATTTCTGGTTCATTTTCCACAAGATTTTGGTAGCGTTCAACGGGTGACTGCTCAAGCTGGTTGAAGAATATATTGCGATACGTGATGAACCGTTCGCACACAAATTGCGTCACTTCTGGCTCGAGTTCTGGATAGGTCCGGCGCAACCAATCAAAATCTGTTTTGCTGAGGACCAATAAGTCGCTATCTTCAAAACAGGTTAAGGCAAAGCCACTCGGTTGATTGAGATAGAAGCTTTCAAACGAAGCCACAATCTGATTTTCAAAAAAGAACTGCAACGTAATCTCGCGGTCATCGTTACTATGACTTAAGCGCGCCGCGCCGTTTAAAATGAAATATAAATTAGTCGCCACATCGCCTTCCGCGAGTAGCGTTGTTCCAGCGGGCACTTTTTTCGCCGTAAACCGACTTTGTACCGCGTCCCAGTGTGCATTGATGACTGGAAATTGTTGTGCTAAATAGTCCGTTAACCCCATCGTCAACCACCTTCTGCGAGCCACTTAACATATGTTAAGGCCGCGTTAGTTATTTGCCACTATACTACCATTATTAACTAACGAAAGAAGTTTTAACTAATGAAAACTGTGATTATTTTTGACCATCCCTATACCGCCACTGCCGGTGACAACGTCCCCCACCACCGTTCATTTTTAGCCGCTTTATTGAAAACGGTAATGACTAAATTGACTCAAGCGGGCGACAATGTTGATTTGATCGACCTGCACGCTGATCACTTCAACCCCGTCATGTCTGCCGAAGAATTGACCAACTGGCGCCGTGGCTTACCGACCAATCCCCAAGTTGCGGACTACCAACAGCGACTGCGTGATGCCGACCGGATTATCTTCATGTTCCCCGTCTGGTGGGAAGTCATGCCCGCGGTGACCAAGGGATTTTTAGACAAGGTTTACGCTAAAGGGCAACTGTACGATGCCAAATCCATGAAAACCACGCTCGTCAAACAACCCAAAATTGACATCATTACAACGATGAGTACGCCCAACTGGGCCTACCGCTTAATTTTCGGCGCCCCACTTGCCAAGCTACTGTTCCGCGGGACTTTCCTGAAAACGCGGCTTTGGCACTTCAAGTGGCACAACTTTGCCCAAGTAGAAAAAAAGACGCTCACACAACGGCAGGCAATCTTACGTGATTTCAAATTATAAAAGTCCCAGTCTTTTATAACCTAGTCCGGTTGCCACTGATACCATCTAGTCGTGGGACAGGCACGCTTAGCAACACTTTCTAGCTATGCCAAAGTTACTGAGTTCATAACAACAAAGTTGAATTTAGCGAAGTCAGGCAGAACCAGTGTGCTGTGTCGGCAAGATTAGCGGGTGCTTTTTACGCTAATCTTGCGGGGCGATTCAAAGACGCGAGTTATCGGCTTTGAATCGAGGCTTCAGACCGTATTTCGGCTGAAGCCGTCCCCCATAGCACACTGGTTCTGCCTGACGAAGCAACCTTTCAACGTTTAACTAAACAATCAAAAAAACCGAGCAAACCTCAGTCGTAATGACGGGATTTACTCGGTACTTTGCGTAGTTAATTAATACTTAATGGCTGCCATGATTTTGCCTTCATCACCGCTAAAGTCGATGATTTGGCGTTTCAGGTTGGCCGTCCATGCTTGGCAACCCGCAGCAGCTAATTGCTTAACGGCGTCGGCTAAGCTCAATTTGCCGGCAACATAACTGGTTGCCACCTTTTCAACCGTGGCGGCGTCTTCTTCACGCGCCACTGAGGTATTTAAGCCGTTGGTCCGGCGTTCTACGATATAGCCATTTTCACCGAAGTACGCGGTAGAACCAGTCAGTACGTCGTATTGAAAATGTTGAACACCAAGGTCAGATTCCTTTTTGGCAATCGTTGCAAAGTCCGCGTGGTCACCTAAGTCACTGAGCATTTCATCAATTTCAGTTAATTTAAACATCATGACACCCCTTCAAATTTTACTTACATCACCATTGTAATCCAAATTAGCTTATTTGGCTGGTAACGGATAGAAAATCCGCATGAGGCCCATGTAAATCAGCCCAATTAAGATCATATCGATAAAGGTCGCACCAGTAAAGTTCGCTACAAAAGCGATATGCTTGATAGCGATATAGAGCACGACACCAAGTCCCCAACAAATCAGCGCGATGAGGTTAAAGCCGTGGAAATACCAATATTGCCCCTTAGAACTGGCCAGTTCGTTCACATCGTAATGCTGATGATGGCGCCAATAATAATCGACGAGCATCACACTGATCATTGGTCCTAAGACCATCCCGATATAATCCAAGAAAACCGTAAAAGCCGCTAGGAAGCTACCCATTACTAATGGAATCAAGGTGACGAGGGTCGCCACAATCGTTACGGCCCACAGTGCTGGCCGCAACCGAATCTTCGGAAAGATATTTGACAGTGCGGAACCCGCGGCTAGCAGATTGACCGCGTTAGCCGTCATACTCGTTAACACGATAACTAGTAACGCCAGCACCCCTAAGCCTAACCGACTGGCAATCGTACTTGGATCAGAGTTATTGGGATCGTAAGTTCCGGCAGTAATTGCAATACTGATGGTCGCTGCCAGTCCAATAAAGGCAAACCAGAATACCCCAGTAAACGCGCCTAAGAACGGCATCCGCGTTGCACCCGAGCG
This sequence comes from Lactiplantibacillus paraxiangfangensis, assembly GCF_036246185.1. NCBI lineage: Bacteria > Bacillati > Bacillota > Bacilli > Lactobacillales > Lactobacillaceae > Lactiplantibacillus > Lactiplantibacillus paraxiangfangensis. The sequence goes on along the minus strand of NZ_BTPW01000016.1, from coordinate 29,341 downwards.
TTTACCCGTAAACCGAGTAAAGTCAGCCCCAGCGGTCACCCAGGCAAGGTTAAACGCCGCTAACGTATCCATCCCGGCACCCGCAGTCATGTGAAAACGGGCTGGCGCATGCCAGTTGAGCATGTCGTGAATCGTAACGGTCTTAAATACCACGACCGTTTCCCATAAAACGAACAGAATGACTAAAATAATTCCAATTCGCTCAATCATCTGAACTGAGCGCTGTCCAACCGACACACTCAGTAGGTGCAAGACGCTCATCACAATAATCCCAATGATTATCCCCTTAGCACCACCCGGATGACCATAAACGGGCCACCCCACTAAGTCGTGCAGCAAGTAGCTGACCGATGTCGCCGCAATAAACGTATTCACTGCGGTCCACCCAACGTACTGCGTTAAGTTAACGAACGACGGCACGTAACTGCCGCGAATCCCGAATGCGCCACGAATCAGACTCATCGTTGCCGCACCCGTCTTGTAACCCATAAATCCAACTAACGATAAACATAAGTAAGATAGGGTAGAAGAAGCAATAATAACTTTCAACGCAGTTAGCAAACCACAGGCCGCTAACACTCCGCCAACGTACCACGTCCCGTTGTTAGCATTCGCGCCAATCCACGTGGCAAACATGTCCCAATTCGACATATGACGGTGTTTTTGCGCCACCACTTCAATTTGATACTTTGATTCCTGATGCACACCGGTCACCCTTTCCACACAATGCTTCCCATTGTATTTTCATTAGGGAGAATGGTCAAGTTGATTTTACCCGCTCGTCCATTGCATAACCCATTCATTCGCCGTAAGATAAAATCAGATTAAACTGATGAAGGAAGTGGCACGTTTGAAGGGGCAAATCGAAGGCTGGCGACGAAACTTAGCCGTTCTCTGGCTAGGAACATTTATTGCGGGAATGGGCTTTTCTGAAGTCATGCCGTTCTTATCGCTGTACGTTGGACAAATGGGTGATTTCACTAAGGGTCAACTCACCATGTACAGTGGTTTAACGTACGCCGTGACTTTCTTTGTGATTGCCATCGTTTCACCGCTGTGGGGGAAACTAGCAGACCGGCGGGGACGTAAATTAATGCTCCTCCGTTCCTCACTAGGAATGGCCGTGGTCATTGGCTTGATGGGCTTCGTTCATAACGTCTGGATTCTTATCCTGCTCCGGTTCCTCCAAGGGCTGTGCGCCGGGTACATCCCCAACGCTAGCGCCTTAATCGCGACCGAAACACCAAAGGAAAGCAGCGGGACCGCAATCGGTATTTTAACGACCGGCTACGTTTCCGGTAACTTGATTGGCCCAATTCTTGGCGGGATCTTAGCACAAGTCTTTTCCATTCGCCTCACGTTTATTATTACTGGGATCTTATTACTGATTGTCTTCGTTTTGAGCCTCACACTGGTCCACGAACATTACCAGCCCAACCCAGCGGCCACGACTCAAAAAACTGGCAGTCTCTTAAGCCAGTTCAAGAATCCCACGCTAATCATTACCCTTTTAGTCTCAACCATGATTATTCAAATGGGGAATAACTCGATTACCCCAATTATCAGTCTCTACGTTCAACAATTGATGCACAACGTCGGTCCAATCACCGTTGTCGCCGGTATTTTAGCCGCATTGCCCGGGATTTCAACGTTATTATCCGCCCCACGCCTGGGTCAACTCGGTGATACCCGTGGGACTGACCGAATTTTAGTCTTTGGATTCGTCTTTGCTATTCTGATGTATTTCCCACAAGGATTCGTCTCAAGCATTTGGACACTAGGCCTACTGCGTTTCATGATTGGCATCTCAGACGGGGCACTTTTCCCAACGGTGCAAACTCTGTTGTCGAAAAACACGCCACAACACTTAACGGGAACGATTTTCAGCTGGAACCAATCCTTTCAAGCGATGGGCAGTATGCTCGGCTCGCTACTCGGTGGGGTCATCTCAAACTGGTTTGACTACAGTGGTGTCTTCATCTTCACCGCTTTGTCACTCCTACTAAACTTTATTGTCGTGCTGATTTTTATTCCTAGTATGCGTCATCCATTTGCCAAAAAAGCGTAATCTAAATAGCGGATTTTCACCCTATCTGTCGTGTGGTGAAGATCCGCTATTTTAATTATCCAATTTTATTATTGCATGTATTTAGCCATGAACGCTGCGACCCGCTTTTCGTACAGTTCCGGGTTCAGGGTCAAAGATTCCGCGTGCGCCGCGTTTGGCACGACCCATAATTGCTTATCTGGAACCGAGGTTGCCCGGTAATTTTCGTAAACCATCTTCGTAGGCACAAACTTATCGCTGCCCCCGTGAATAAAGAAGATTGGTAACCGATTCTTCTTTAGCTGCGCAACCGAGCTGGCTTCTAAAAAGTTAAAATGCGCTTTGGCCCGTGCCACCCAGCTGGCGGTATACAGTAATGGGAACTTTGGTAAGTTGTATAACTGTTTCAATTCATACCCTAGTTCATCACTGACACTGGTATAACCACAATCTTCGATAATGGCCTTAACTTGTGATGGTAGCTTTTCACCACTCATCATCATGACCGTGGCACCACCCATGGAAACCCCAAATAAACCAATTTGACTATCGGTCCCGTTACGACGAATAACCTGTTTCGTCCACTTCACGTAGTCCAAACGGTCCGGCCAGCCAAAACCGTAGTAATTTCCTTCGCTCTGCCCGTTACCCCGGTCATCTGGTGCCAGCACGTTGTAGCCTTGCCGGTGCCACAACCGAATATAACTGGCCATCTGTTCCTTATTTCCCATGTAACCGTGCGCGATTACGATTGTCTTGCTGGTTTTAGTTGCTGCCGGAATATAGTCCGCCACCAGCTTTAAATGGTCGGTCGCCGACGTTTCGTGCCACGTCTGCTTAGCGACCCGTTTTAACCAAGCTTGATTTTTGTGTAGCGTTTGATGACTCTTTTTGGAACTATGGTGCAAGACTTTAGGCGTGGGTTCAAATGCAAAGTGGTATAAATAAAAACTACCACCCGCAACGCCCAGTGTGACGACCGTACAGGCTGCGATGACCGCAATTAACCATTTCTTACGGGTTGTCATTCCTTTCAAATCCCCTCTATGTAAACTTAGCCTAATGTTTGAAGCGTTAGCAAGTGGGTACCGACCGTCCGTGCCGCCAGTTGAATCGTTCGTTCCGTCGAATCTGTTGGCTGTTCCAATGCCGTTCCCCGCAAAGTTCCTTCAAATGCGTGGCTGAACTGCTGATACCTGAGCTTCACTTGGCGGGTATCACGAATCGCTAAAATCGTTGGTCCAATTTTAGACAACGCAAAGTCCGTTTTTAAAATGGAAACAGCTAAGACGGCTACCACGTGGTTACGGGTGTAGCGCCGCCCCGCTGGCCGACTAAAAAGGTGTTGCTTAACGTAACTATTGACCATCGTCTTAGTCACCAGTGGTAAGTCTAACGGCACCATCATCTGATTGACCAACTGTAATAACTGGTCAATATAAAGTGGCATGGTTGGTAAATCGTTCCAGCGGACAAGCTGAAACGTTACTAATTGATTCTGATCAGTCATAAAAAAAATCCTCCAAAAGACATGCTTTAATTTACCTTAATCTAGGTTCAAATTCAAGGAATACTAATGTATAAATTATGTTATGTAGAATTATAATCTATTTAATTTTCAAGTAAAGCATGAGATGACTTGAAACCCTAGCCCCTTTTCGGATAAAATACGGTTACAATCTTAATTACTGCAGTCCAGAAAGGAAACTTCCCATGAATAACGTTTATTTAGCAGCTCCTTTTTTTGACGACGCGCAAAAACAACGCATTGAACAAGTTAAAGCTGCGTTAAAAGCCAACCCCACCGTCAACTCCGACGGTATCTTCATTCCTGAAGAACACCAATTTGAAGAAGAACCATTCGGCAGTCGTGCTTGGCAGCAATACGTCTACGCTTCCGATATGCGTCAGGTCCACCGGGCGGACGTCGTGGTCGCAATTCTTGATTTTGATATGACCAGCGCCACCAACGAACCAGATTCTGGTACCATGTTTGAAGTCGGTGCGGCGGTCGCTGAAAAGACGCCCGTGCTGATCGTTCAATTTGATGCCGACAAGGACCTTAACCTAATGATCTCACAAGGACTAACAGCTTACTTCGATGCCAGCAAAAACGGCTTAAAAGAACTCGCCACTTATGATTGTGACGACTTACGTTCCAAACCCGCTAAACGGCCCGTATTTTAAGGGTTAATCACTGTTGTATCAATATCTAGGCCAATAAAAATTTATTGCTTGTGTCATCAACTTTTGGACTCATAAGCGTCGCAATGTGCATCGTACGGGGCATATTGCGACGCTTATTAAATAGAATCGACGCCAAATAGAGCGTGTATTTTCACGTTAGGTTAGTCTTTTTAATCCAGAAAAGAACCGTGCACACTCCGCAAAAGAATTTCAGACAAGACTAGAACAATGCTTGTTAGTAGATACCATAAATCAACTAGCACCAAGCGTAAGGAACTATATTATGGAGGTATTATTATGGCTAAAACTATCAAATCAAGTCAGGATGATAAAATCGTTTACGAAGCAACAATCACCAGCAAAGGACAAATCACTTTGCCTAAAAAATTCCGACAAGCGAATGGTCTCACTCACGGCGACAAAATTAAGTTCATCCAAGACGCTGCTAACGGAAATATCCAGCTCGAAATCAGCAAACCAGAAGATAGTCTAACCTGGGACAAAATACTAAAAGACATTCCAACTGAAGTCGTCCAATTCAACGAAGACGGCACCGTAAATGCTGAAAAATCTCCAAACTTCGCCGCCTGGATGAAAGAAGAAGACGACGATTAGCGAACATATCCTAATGCAGTCTTCAGCTAAATAGCTAAGGCTGTTTTTTAGCTATACTAGATTTCAAGGGGGTATTTTAGTAATGACTTATCCAGACAAATACCAAATGACTATTAAACAAGCCAAATTTTTTGCGCATAAAAGCCTCGTGAATTTAATCCATGACAACTCAAAATTCGAAGGTACCCAAACGACCTTGCCACAAACCCAAACCATCGTTGATGGTATGAGTGTCGCTGGCGTTTCAACTGATGATGTCGTGACAATCGTTACTTTAAAACGTGCCTGGCAATTCGTCATTGCTAATGCACAACCGTATACCATCGAAATCAGCAATAAAATTAATGTGAAAGTTGCCGCAGCCGATTCACTTGATCCCGGCAACTTTCGAACCGAAAACGTCAGCATTGGTGGAACCGACTACGTCCCGCCAATTTTAAGCACTGAGAAAATCACGACAACGATTCAACAAATTTTATCGCCAACCGATGATACCTCTAAATCCATGACTGACAAGCTTTTGAAGCTATTACTAACCATGATGCGAAGCCAATTCTACTGGGATGGAAACAAACGAACGGCATTTTTGACAGTCAATTACTTAGCAATTAGTACTGGCATTGGTCTATTTAACGTCAGCGAAGACCAGCTACCAACTTTTAACACGTTACTTAGTCACTTCTATACGACTAACAAGCCGCACGAATTAATGGATTGGCTTTATCAGAATTGTATTTATGGATTAAAATTTTAAATGATACTTCATTGACTAGACGCAGCTACGATTAGCAACGTCCTTTTTGTATTAGAAATTTACTAAATCATCTTTTTACAAGTCTGTTTCTGAAGCATCCTAATCACCTCGATACCTAATTACGTCAAAAAGAAAGCGCCACCTAAACGTGTAAAACATTAGGTGGCACTTTCTAGAATCAGATTACTTTTTCAGCAGCCTCTCATTTCTGAGATACCCTTTTTTGCATACCAATCTATTCAGCAACTTCCAATTGTGCGACTCGTTGCCAACGTTTATTAATTTCCAAGACGATGGTTGGGATGAAGACGCCAGTTAGCGCAATCACCCAAGCAGACCATGGAAGCACTGCGAGGCTGAAGAACTCCCGCAGTGGTGGCACAATGGCGATGGCTAGTACCACTAAGATTCCCACGATCAGGCCCCGATTCAATAGTGGGTTACGTTTGAACGTTGCCCAGCTCATTGGTCGCCGATCCTTAATCGCGTAAATATCGATCATTGAACCGAGTGCTAATACTAAGAAGACCATCGTCATCCCAATTGACGCTTGGTTAGCGGCTAAGCCAAACCGGCCAATGGCGTAAATGCCTAACGTTAAAATCGTGAACGTTACGGCCCGGACGGCTAGTCGTGACCCTAAGCCACGCGCTAAAATGCTTTCATCATTCGCTACCGGTGGCTGTTGCATCGCCAACGGTTCACCCGGTTCTTGGCTGATAAAGAATCCTGGAATCCCGTCAGCTAGCACGTTAACAATCAGTAACTGTTCCGCTAGTAGTGGCGCGCCCCAACCAAACAGGACAGCCCCGACCATCAAGAAGATTTGGGCAAAGTTAACCCCAACTAAGAACTCAACGGCTTTGATGATATTTTGATAAACCGTCCGGCCCTCTTTAACGGCCGCAATGATGGTCGCAAAATTATCATCAGTCAAGACCATGTCGGCCGCTTCTTTAGAAACTTCCGTCCCGGTAATACCCATGGCAATCCCAACGTCGGCGGCTTTCAGTGCCGGCGCATCATTAACGCCATCCCCAGTCATCGCAACCGTCTTACCAAGGCTTTGCCACGCTTGGACGATTCGAATCTTGTCGCTTGGTGATACCCGTGCATACACGGCAATCTGGTCAATTTGCGCCCGCAATTCATCATCTGAAAGGGCCCGTAGCTGTTCACCACTAATGGCCTTAAACGGCGCCGTTAAAATGCCAATTTCTTCCGCGATGGCACTGGCCGTGACTAGATGGTCCCCCGTAATCATGACCGGCATAATACCAGCCTGCTTCGCAGCTTGAATAGCGGGAATAACTTCAGGACGCGGTGGATCAATCAGCCCAACGAGTCCCGCTAAGTCCAAGTCACGATTCAGGTTATCCCAATCATCACTTGCCACCGTGCTTGGCACGATCTTATAGCCAACCGCTAGAACCCGTAACGCGGCGCGGCCAAAGGCATCGTGGGCTTGTTGACCCGCTCGTAATCCAGGCGTATCTGCTCTAAATGGGAGCCGGTCCCACGCCCCCTTTACAATGACCAGTTGCCGGTCATCCGCTAACTGGTGAACCGTCGTCATCATCTTTTTAGTCGAGTCAAACGGGTCCTCCGCAAGCCGCGGGGTCTCAGTTTCTAAAGCCTGACGCGTCATTTGATGCGCTGCCATCCAGCGGACTGCGGCTAACTCAGTCGCATCCCCGATGACCTGTTCTTCACCATCGACCCGCGTAATTTCGGCATTCGTCGCTAATCCCAAGTATTTCATTAACGTCGTTCCAGCTGGTGAAAGCTGGTCACTCGCCTTTGCCGTCCCACTTTTAGGCGTCCAATACTTTGTAATCGTCATTTGATTTTGAGTCAGTGTGCCGGTTTTATCCGAAGCAATGACATCCACACTACCAATCGTTTCTACCGCACTGACCCGCCGCATAATCGCGTTGCGGTCAGCCATCCGCCGCACACCGTGTGAGAGGCTAATTGTCACTATAATTGGCAACGTTTCAGGAACGGCCGCGACAGCTAACGATACGCCAATCATTAAGCTGTCACCGATGCCTTGATTCTGTACCCAGACACTGAGGGCAAAAATAATCACGCCGCCTAAAACGGCAAAACTAGTTAGCCAACTCGATAGTCGATTTAACCGGCCTTGAAGTGGTGTTGCCCGTTGTTTAGTCTTATTTAAGAGTCCCGCAATTTGGCCTAATTCAGTCCCCATCCCGGTAGTCAGGACTTGAATCAAGCCCGTCCCGGCAGTCACAGCGGTCCCCGCGTAGACTTGTTGTTCTTCAGTGACTTCCATCAGCAGCGTAAGCAATCTTTTCAACCGGCACGCTTTCACCGGTCAACACGGCTTCATCAATCGCTAAGTTCGTCCCCGTTAAAACGAGTGCATCGGCAGGGACTTGATCCCCAGCCTTTAGTACCACTAAATCCCCCGGCACAATTTCAGTAGCCGCAATCGTCTGAATCGTGCCGTTTCGCCGAACATTGGCGGTCGGGAGACTCATTGATTTTAATGCGGCTAAGGACTTCTCGGCGGAAGCTTCCTGATACAAGCCAATTGCGACGTTGATCACTAAAATGGCGCCAATAACAATGGTTTTCGTCCACCCGCCATTTTGGGCAAGAGCTAAATAGGTCGCTAGGCCAACCGCAAAGAGTAACACTAGTGAGGACACGTCACTCATATGTTGCCAAATTTTACGCCACAGTGAAACCGGTCGTGCGGCGACTAATTCGTTAGGGCCGAATTGAGTCGTCCGTGACGCGATTTCCGCGGTCGTTAAACCGGAATCGGGGGTCTGTTTGAACGTCGTCTTGTCAAAATTCATAGCATTCTCCTCCGTAATTCGATTATCGTTACAATATCCATCATCTAATGATACCGGATACATTTACCCGTTTTGAGCCCAAACTATGAATAATATTTGAATCCGTACACCCGTAACGCGCAAGCGAACCCTTCACCAAGCCTTTTTCTAGGAAAAATTCTATGGTTTATGTTCAGAAATAAGTTAAATGTGATGAATATTGTTATAATAGTAATCAAATACTAATTGGAGGCCGGGTGCATGCAAATTAAATTAATCTCAACAAGTGACGTGCACGGTTACTTAGCACCGACGGATTATAGCCGGCGTGATCACGTCGCGCCCTTCAGTCTCAGTCGGGCTGCCACTTTAATTGCGCAACTGACCCAGCAAGACGACAACCAAGTGTGGCCAATCGTTATCGACAACGGTGATTACGTTCAGGGATCACCACTAACTTACTTTATCGCACGGCGACACCGGGCTCTCGCCCCACTGTATTCGCAATTGGCGAATTGTAACCACGTCGCTGCTGGGGTCCTCGGTAATCACGAATTCAACTACGGGCTCGATTACCTCGACCTGTGTGAATCCAGTCGGCATTATCCCATGCTGACCGCTAACATTCACGACGATCAACAACGAACGCTTTTCTCACAACCCTACACGATTCTCGAACGGGCGGGCGTTAAGGTTGCCATTTTAGGGCTAACCACTCAATTCGTCAGTCGGTGGGAACAGCCTAAAAACATTGCTGGACTACACTTTGAAGACGTCGTTGAGTGTGCAAAACGGTGGGTTCCAAAACTGCACGAACTTGCAGACGTTGTCGTCGTGGCTTACCACGGTGGCTTAGAACGTGATCCCCAAACAAACGCCCCCACGGAACGGCTCAACGGTGAAAACCGGGGTTCAGCTTTGCTGTCAGAAGTCCCCGGAATCGATGCCATGATCACGGGACACCAACATCGCAAACTGGCCGTGACGATCAACGGTGTACCCGTCACCCAACCAGGAATGAAGGGCGCTAACGTCGGCGTCATCACCTTAGACATGAATGAACAACGCCAAATTATTCGGCGCGAACCTAACGTTCTCAGTGTCAAAGAGACCCAACCAAACGCTGACCTAATGGCACTCGTTTCACCAATTAACGAACGAATGGAAAACTGGTTAGACACGCCATTAGGTCAAATTAACGGCGATATGCTGGTACATAATCACTTAGACGCCCGCCTGCATAATCACCCGTACATCGACTTTATCAACCGCGTCGAGATGGCTGCCACTGGAACCGATATTGCGGCCACCGCCCTTTTTAACGATGACGTTCCCGGGTTACGGCAACACGTGACCATGCGCGAAGTCATGAATAGTTACGTTTATCCAAATAAACTTGCCGTTGAAAATATCACGGGCGCTGACTTGAAGCGCGCGCTCGAACGCTGTGCCAGTTATTTTCTGTTGAAAAACGGCCGGGTCATCGTTAACCCTGAATTTTTAAAGCCTAAATTACGACACTACGTCTACGATATTTACAGTGGGATCGACTATACTTTTGACCTCACTCATCCCATCGGACAACGACTCGTTCAATTAAGCTATCACGGCCAACCCGTCACGGATGACCAACCGCTGACCGTCACGTTAAATCATTACCGCGCTGGTGGTGGCGGGAACTACCCCATGTATGGGACGGCTAAAATTGATCACCAATTGCCAACCGACATGACGGTACTCATTGCGGATTACTTCGCTGAGCACCCGGTTGTGACGGCAAACCAGCCGACCAACTTTAACGTTAAGTACTAATTCTTAAATGGTGGTTTATTGATGACCCAGTCCGGTCGTCACTGATAGTATGCGGTCGTGGGACCGGGTCAAGCCTGAGAAACTGTCTTGGCCCTCGTCCGGAACAATTGCAAAGAACACAATTGCCCCGGACCGTCCGTGGCCTAAGACCGGAAATTCACCGGTCGGTCAAAAGCCACCTTCACGACCGATGCTATCAGTGACAACCTCCGATTATCCGACAGTAATAACAATAGTAAGGTTATTTTTAGCACAGTCGGGTAGTCCTAGTGTGCTGTGTCGGCAAGATTAGCAGGGCTTTTTCCTGCTAATCTTGCGGGGCAATTCAAAGACGCGGGTTATCGGCTTTGAATTGAGGTGCCAGACCGTTTTTCGGCTGGGACCGTCCCCCATAGCACACCAGGGCTACCCGACGGAGCGGCTAATTTAGGAATAACTACTGCTACGGTGTTAAAAGCAATTCTAAATTTTCAAATACTAAAGAGACTAATTTTAAGCCTGACGGATTCGTCAAGCTCAAAATTAGTCCCTTTTTTAGACCGGCGTTTACCACCGATTAGTTGATTTTAAAATTTAGAAGTTTACCGTATCTGGATCATTTGCTAAGCCAGCTACGCCATGCATCCCGTCAATCGTCTTCATATCAGCATCGGTTAACTCGAAGTCAAACAATTCTGTATTTTGCGCAATGCGATCAGCATGTACTGATTTTGGTAATGGTAAAAATCCGTGTTGTAAGGACCAACGTAAAACGACCTGTGCAACACTCTTATGGTACTTATCAGCAATCGTCTTCAATTCTGGAATACCAAAAATCTTCCCAGTACCAAGTGGACTGTAAGCTTCGGATAAAATCCCGTGTTCACGGTTATAAGCAACCACTTCGTCTTCCGTATCGCTAGGATTCAAGAAGATTTGGTTAACTGCAGGGATCACTTTGGCCGTCTTTAACAAGGCATCCAAGTGCTTTGGCCGGAAGTTAGAAACCCCAATTGCACGTGCTTTGCGATCAGCGTAAGCTTCTTCCATGGCCCGCCAAGTGTCTGCGTTTAATTGTTCCCAATTGTCGCGCATAGCAGCTGGATTTGGCCAGTGAATCAAGTATAAGTCCACGTAGTCTAACCCTAACTTCTTCAAAGAAGTTTCCAAAGCCGCCTTGGCAGCTTCGTAACCGTGGTCCGCATTCCAAAGTTTAGTCGTGACGAACAGGTCTTCACGGGCAACACCACTATCGGCGATGGCCTTACCAACGCTGTCTTCGTTACCATAAGCTGCGGCCGTATCGATGTGCCGGTAGCCGGCCTTTAAAGCAGCCAGCACGGAATCGTATGCGACTTTACCGTCGGGCGTTTGCCAAGTTCCAAAGCCAACAATGGGAATCTTTGTTCCGTTATTTAAACTATACGTATCGGTGAGTTTTGTTAAAGCAGTCATCAAAGTGCCTCCTAAAAGTAGCGCTAAAAACAGCGACTCGTTTTCAGTGCTTCGTTAAGTTAATTCTACCCTGAAACTAGGGGGCGCCGTCAAACAATCTGTTCTAATATTAGTGACGATGGTCCGATTTCGTGAGAAAATAGTTTTATCTGATTGAATAACACTTTATTTACCGGGGAGGCCGCAGAACGTGGAACAAACGAACATAATGTTGCAAGCCACACTGCTGGCAGGTGCCATTTTACTCGAAAACGGTGCCGAAATTGAACGAGTGGAAGATACCATGCAACGCATCGCAACCAATGCCGGGTACCCCGACGCTCAAATTTTTGTCTTGTTGACCGGCATTACGGTCTCCTTACCGGAAGCGGCGACCAGCCAAGTGCGCGCCATTCATCGTCGGGGCATGGACCTTGAAAAAGTGGATCAGGTCAACACCTTGTCACGCCGGTTTGCCGCCCACGATATCGACCTAACGCAATTTGCCGCCCAGTTAGACCAAGTCAATCAAGCCGTGCCCACGTTCCCTTTCAGCTGGCTATTAATTGCTTCAGCGGTCGTTAGCGTGCCACTAATGGTCGCCTTTACCGGACACGCCACCCCGGCTGATTTAGTGACGTGCGCCCTCGCCGGTACCCTCGGCTTTTCCACCTACTATTGGGTCAACCGACTCGGATCAATTCGCTTCTTAAGTGAATTTATGGGTGCGTTAATTATTGGCCTAATCACGTTGATTGGTGAACACGTCGCCCCCGGAAGTTACCATCCCGACGCCATTATTATTGGTGCAGTCATGCCATTAGTCCCCGGGGTCGCAATTACCAACGCCGTCCGTGACACGATGACGGGCAACTTACTCAGTGGTCCCGCCCGTGCCGTCGAAGCAATTTTATCCGCGTGTGCAATCGGGGTCGGCATCGCCTTGACGTCATTTTTCTATTAGGGGGACACCATTATGAGACACTGGATTTTAACAACTGGGATCCTCCAATTCGTTTTAGCCTACTTCGCAACGGCCGGCTTCGGGGTTCTCTTGAACATTCCCCGGCGCGCCCTCAATCTCAGTGGTTGGGTCGGCGCTGCGGGTTGGTTGACCTACGAATTTTTATATTTCTTATTACCAACTAGTATCAACGTCAAACTAGCCGTCGGTAATCTGATCGCCGCGGTAGTTATCGGGGTTGCTAGTGGGCTCGCGGCACATTATAAGCACATGCCCATGATTATTTTTAACATTCCTAGCCTAGTTCCATTGGTTCCTGGAGGACAGTCTTACCGGGTCGTTCGTAACCTCGTGACGGGTCACCCCCACGTTGCTTCAGAATACCTTGCGCAGGTCGTCATCATCGCCGGGGTCATTGCAATTGGTTTCTTAATCGCTGAATTTATCAACCGGATTGCATGGCGGCTAGTTCATTAAATTCAATAAAATCAAATAGTCGGCGGAGCCACTTTAGATAGTGAATCCGCCGACTAACTTTTTATAAAATAAATCGCCTCTATTAATCAACGTGCTCAATAATCAATGCTGGGCAACTTTTATTATTATTGCGTGGTCCTCATATAATTAATATTAATACCGGTAATGATCTAGCCCCATTTTTTCCACAAGTTTAACCTCATGACGTGTTTCCTGTTCAAAAATCACTTTCTTTTATAATCCATCATAATAATTATTAATAATTCCTAGGTTGATAGGCTCAATTCAACAACCGAAAATTACCCCACGTTCCCCTTAGTTTGTATATTTCATAGCCATCTTCATCCCCCGTCTGCCGGTACTTTTGAGTTTGTTTCATACCATTTAAGGGGGTAGACTAATAATGAGTAGCGGCTTAATTATATGAATATATTATTTAATTGATAGTGCAGATTGGCTCATATTTACTTTATCCGACCAATTTCAATACGGGCAAGGGAGCAACTTTATCATGGAATTGAATCATACAAAAAACGGACTCACCATGAAAAAAACACATTACAAAATGTATAAAAAAGGCCGTATTTGGCTCTTCGCCGGCGTTCTCCTTGTAACTGGTTGGCAAAGCAACCTACTGGCTCATGCGGATAGCAATAATGCCAATACTAGCAGCAGTAGTGATAGCACTGACGTTGCCGCTACTAGCAGTCTCAATAACAACACGGTCACTTTAAGTACTAGCCAGTCAGCAACTAGCGCCAGTCAAACATCAACGACTAAAGCTAATTCAACCAGTACCACTGTCTCACAATCAAGTACGGCTAGTAGCACGGCTACTTCGCAATCCAGCGCAACTGATCAAAACAGTGTAAGTACAGCTAGCAATGCAACCAGTACCAGCGCAGCCGCTTTACAATCAAGTGCAACTGATAACCACAGTTTAGATACTGACAGTAGCGCGACCAGTTCGGCAGCTCAGACCAGCAGTAGTGCTAGCACGGTAAGTACCCAATCGACCGCAACCGACACCGACAGTCAGGCCACGTCAACGGTGCCAATGTCCGTAGCGACCGCCCCATCTAACTTGACTAGTCAGGCGCAAACACCCGCAACCAGTCAAGCAGCTACCCCCACGCAAAACGTCGCAACTAACGAGCTAGCCACCGCAACTACCACGGTCACCTCAACGAATCCTACTGATCAACTTTCTCAAAACTTAGCCAGCACGAGCCTCAACCTTTTGGCAAGTAACGTTGCCGTTGGTGCGGCTGCCAATCTGGAACAAAAAGTAACTAATTCACGCGCCGCATTGTTACGGACCGCTGCGTTAGCCGCCGATATCGCCAGTGGGACGGACGGGACGAGTGCGTGGACTATTGACAGCGCGGGCGTTTTACATATCAATGCAGGCACCCTGGACGCCTCGGGTGCCGAACACAGCAAATGGGACGCCTATGCCAGCCAAATTACCGCCGTTTCCATCGACGGTGCGGTAACGGCCCCAACCAGTTCAGCCTACCTCTTTGCCGGCTTAACGAACGTCACTAAGTATGTCAATTTAGACCAGTTGGATACTAGCAACACGACGTCAATGGGTTGCATGTTTCAAAATAACACGCAATTGACTAACATCGACGTGACCAGTTTTAAAACTAGTCACGTGACGCAAATGCAATACATGTTTGACGGCGACACTAACCTAGTTGCCGTTAACGCCGCTGGACTAGATACGAGTAAGGTCACGAATTTCGGTGCCATCTTCATGAACAACTCTTCTCTAACCAACCTCGACCTGCATACTTGGAATACGACTAACGTCACCAACTTAACTTGGGCTTTTTACGGAGATTCCGCCTTAACTAACCTGGATGTTGCTAGTTGGGATACCAGTAACGTTAACAGCTTCAGCGAAGTCTTCCAAAATGACCGGAGTCTAGCCACGCTAGATATTAGCAATTGGAAAACCGATAGTGCGACCGACTTCTATGGGACCTTTTCCGGTGATACTGTATTAACTCAATTAAATCTCTCAGGTTGGAAAACGAGCCACGTCACAAGGATGAATAGTATGTTCGCCAACGACAAGGCCTTGACATCGTTAAATCTCAACGATTGGGACACCAGTAACGTTAACAGCTTTAACGAGACCTTCAAAAATGATCAGAAATTAGCCACGCTAGATCTTAGTAATTGGAAAACCGATAGTGCGACCGACTTCACCCAGACCTTTTCTGGTGATACCAGCTTAACTCAACTCGACCTCGCAAACTGGAAAACAAGCAACGTCACTACCATGAATAGTATGTTCACCAATGACAAAGCCTTGACAGCGTTAAACCTCAATGATTGGGACACCAGTAACGTCACCAATTTGAATGACATCTTCAATGGCGATTCAAGCCTCACAACATTAAGTCTTAATAACTGGGACCTCAGTAACGTCACTACCATGGCGCCTAGCTTTGCTGGTCTCAATAATTTAACAACACTCACCGCCCAGAACTGGAAACTGAACAACGTCATTACTGATTTCAGTGGCTTATTTAGTAAATTATCCAGCCTTAAAACTGTGGATTTAAGTGGCTGGACGGCTGAAGGTGTTACCAGTACCAAATCAATGTTTTTTAAAGATCCGCAATTAACCACTGTCGACTTAAACAACTGGAATCTAGAAAACAATCAGGATATGTCTTCAATGTTCGCGGAAGATACTAGTTTAACGACCGTTAAGACTGTCGGCTGGCAAACAAGCCACGTCACAACGATGCGGAACATGTTTACCGATGACAGTGCCCTAACCGATCTAGACGTCTCCGACTGGAATACTAGTCGTTTAACCGATGCCGGTGCCATGTTTTATAACGCAAGTGCCTTGACCAACTTAACCGTTACTAATTGGGATATGAGCAAGCTTCAATTAGCCGATGGGATGTTCAGTTCAATGGCGGCACTCAAAACACTCGACGTTTCTAAGTGGCAAACACTAGCACTTACAGACGCAAGCAACCTGTTTTACCACGACGGTGCCCTGACCGCGCTCGATGTCGCTAATTGGGATACGAGTAAGGTCACGACCATGTCACAGATGTTTGACGGTATCGCCAGCGTAAAATCCTTAGATGTCGCCAAATGGAACACCGGTAACGTGACAGATATGTCGCAGATGTTCTACGGTGCAACCGGTTTAACCACGTTAGACTTAGACAATTGGGACATGCAAAACGTCACGACCATCTACGGCATGCTTTACGGGATGTCCAAGTTAGTCACTTTAAACGTCAATAACTGGAACTTAAAGAGTTTAACTGACCTGGGATTCTGGCTAACCGGTGATGCCCAGTTAGCAACGGTCATCGCCAATAATTGGCAGCTAGGTACTGGCATCACGAGTATCAAGTCATTATTCGCCGCGTTTTCAAATTTACAGACGCTCAGCGTTAATGATTGGGACACGAGTCATTTAACCGATATCAGTTACCTGTTCAACAACGATGATAAATTAACGACCCTGAGCGCCAACAACTGGAGCTTAATGAATCTCACCACGATGGACCAAAGCTTTGCGCAACTGAATAGTTTAATAACGCTAAGCTTAACGAACTGGAAAATTAGTAGCGCCATCACGAGCTTGGGTAGCTTTTTCTCCAACTTCCCTAGTTTAACAACGGCTGATCTAAGTGGTCTCCAAGCAGACGGTGTCACTGATATGTCTTACATGTTTGTTTACGACACCGCATTGACATCGTTGAACGCGGCTAACTGGCAAGTGCCAAACGTCCAAAATATGCACGAAATGTTTTATCAAAATTATCAACTCGCGCACTTAGATACCACGAACTGGCAGCTTGATAATTTGACCAATGCCCGTGA
This sequence comes from Lactiplantibacillus paraxiangfangensis, assembly GCF_036246185.1. Classification (NCBI taxonomy): domain Bacteria; kingdom Bacillati; phylum Bacillota; class Bacilli; order Lactobacillales; family Lactobacillaceae; genus Lactiplantibacillus; species Lactiplantibacillus paraxiangfangensis. The sequence goes on along the minus strand of NZ_BTPW01000016.1, from coordinate 12,392 downwards.
CATGTTTTTCCAAGACGGCGCCCTAACGACCCTTGACGTCGCTAACTGGGGCTTTCAAAACCTCGTTGACGCTGGGGGCATGTTCTACGAAGCAACCGGACTGACCACGCTAGATACAACCAATTGGGATCTACGGAAACTCCAGCTTGCCGATGGGATGTTCAGTACGATGAACAGTCTAACCAGCTTGCCAACTCAAAATTGGCACTTGGATCAACTAACAAACGGTGGCGACATGTTCTACGAAGACGCCAAATTAACGGCTTTAGACGTCACTAATTGGAACTTGGCAAACTTACAAGACGGCTTCGCGATGTTCAGTACGATGAGCAGTCTAACCAGCCTGCCAACTCAAAATTGGCACTTAGATCAACTGACGAACGGTGTCAACATGTTCTACGAAGACGTCAAATTAACGGCTTTAGACGTCACTAATTGGAACTTGGCAAACTTACAAAACGGCTTCGCGATGTTCGATGGAGATAACGTCTTAAGTACTTTAAACACCGCCAACTGGCAACTAAGCAATCTTCAAAACGCCTATGCCATGTTTGCTGATGATCATGCCCTAGAAACATTAGATGTGGCTAATTGGAATCCTAGTCAGCTGACAGATGCCGGTGACATGTTTGATGATGACTTTTCAGTTAAAACGCTGGACGTCGCTAATTGGCATACGCCAAACCTAACGAATACTTATGAAATGTTCAGTCGCGATTATGCGTTAACCAAGCTTGCCTTTACTAATTGGGATACTAGCAAAGTTACCGACATGGGGAACATGTTCACTAGCGATAAATCCCTAACCGACTTAGATATTTCCAGCTTTGACATGTGTGCCTTGACCACGGTTGCGCCAATGCTAACGAACACTCCCGTTTTGAGTACGTTAGTTTTAGGACAAAATGCCCGGTTAACCGGTACCGACACCAACATCGACCTCAACGACGTGCCAGACAATGACCAGTATGATGGTCACTGGGTCAACACGGCTAAACAAATTTATACTTCCAAGGACTTAATGGCTAAATACGACGGTGCAACCATGGCCGATACCTACGTTTGGCAAACCGATAAGACGACCCTGACAACGAAAAACGCCATCGTCAACCAGACACCAGCCAACACTTGGACGATTGCAACCAACCTTGATCAAGCCACCGATATTTTTGGGGATGACTTACCCGCTGACGGTCTGATCGTCGTTACCGCTACGGATGACAGCGACAATTCAGTTACCCCAACCACGACTAAACCCGGGACTTATCAATTGGTTTACACGTACGTCGACGCAATCGGTAAACCCGTTACGGCCAAAGCAACGCTAACCGTGATTGGGTCTAAAGTTAGCGTCACTGGTCACGACAGTGTCATCAAAGTGGGCACGCCTTGGCAAGCTAGTGACAACCTGGATCAAATCACCGACTTTACTGGAAAAACGGTTGCTAGAGATGCTGCTACCGTCACCGACAACGTTGATACTACTATAGCTGGTAGCTATTACGTCACCTATCAGTTCACCGACGAATTCGGTAACGATGCAACGACGACGCACATGGTGGTTGTTGATGGCACCGCCATTACTGCCCATGACGTCACTTTGACCCAAAATCAGCCTTGGCAACCCGAATCGGCCGTCGACCAATCCCTCGGTGCCGATGGTCAGCCACTCGCCTTTAAGCAATTGACTGTCAGCGGCGAGACCGTTGATTCTAGTCAACCTGGTACTAAAAATGTCACGTATACCTACACGGACCAATACGGCATGACGGCAACAGCAACCATTAAGGTCACCGTTGTCGCCTCTAAAGCCACAGTCCAAGCCAAGGACGTCACCCTCATGCAGGGGCAAACCTGGACACCGGCAGCTGGCTTTATCAGCGCTACCGATACAACGGGTCAAAACGTACCATTAACTGGTGTCACGGTTACGGGCAACGTCAACACCGACCAAGCTGGCCAGTACACGGTGACCTACCGCTATCAAGATTGTTACGGCAACGCGGCGCAACAAGCATCAACCGTGACCGTCTTAGCTGCCCAAACATCCCTTGACGTGACTGACCAAACTATCACGGTCGGCGTCAACGCAACGTGGCAACCAAGTGATAACTTTGTGAGCGCCACCGACGCGTATGGAAACGCAGTTAGCTTTAATGCCATCACCGTTACGGGCGCTGAAGATGTCAACACACATCAAATCGGCACGTATATGGTCCGCTACCGCTATACCGACGCGTTTGGCCACCAAATCACCAAGCCAGCCCTCGTTCACGTCGTTGCCACTAAAGCTGACATCGTCGTTAAAAACCTAACGCTGAAAGTTGGCCAAACCTGGACAGCGGCCAATAGTTTCGTCAGTGCGACGGATGCAACCGGCAAAACCGTTGCGCTAGCGTCAGTTACGGTCACCAACAACGTGGATACAAGCCACGCTGGCAATTATCAGGCTATTTATCACTACACGGACGCCGCGGGCAACCTCATCACAACGATTGCGCTCGTTACGGTCACCGGTCAAAATTCCATCACTGGCGGAACGACCAATAAGCCAGGAACCGGCGATCACCCGACGACTACCCCCGACAATCCTCACACCGTGAAACCTGGAACGCCGACCGCAACAACTAAGCCGAATACCGGTAACCCGACTCCTGGAAACACGGCCCAACTACCGGTGAATAAACCAGCGACTAGCGGTTCGACGGACCAGCCTACTGCCGACGATGTGCACCAGAATACAGTTAACAAACCGGCAACAACCTTGCCGCAGAATGTTAAGAAGTCTGATAACGGCTCGACTGTTCAATCTGATACTGACCACGTAAACCCCGCAACGACCCAGAAACTGGCGAATAAACCAGCGACTGCCTCGCCACAGGCCACCAAGTCGTCGCATAACGGTTTGACCGTTCATGCTACTACCGATCACGTGAACCAGAACACGACGGACCAGAAACCGGCACACAACTCGGCAACAACCTTGCCACAGACCGACGAACGGTCAGGCAACGGTTGGACCGTTGTTGGCGCTCTGATCATTAGCTTAACAAGCTTGGTCAGCCTTGCTGGAACCCGCCGTCAAAACAAATAAGTTAGACTAAAAAATCCCGTGAATAAGCAACCAATTTAGGTTGTTCATTCACGGGATTCTTTAGTTAATAGCTATTTTTTCAAATATTAATACTAAATCAAAGTCTTTACGGCAAAGTAAGCAATCACAATTACCCCAAGGACGATTCGGTACCAACCGAAGATCTTGAAGTCGTTCTTCTTGATGTAATCCAGTAAGAAACGAATGGCTAAGTAGGCCACAACGAAGGAGACGATGACCCCAACGGCTAAGACCACGCCTTGTAGGCCGGCTAAGGAACCCCCGTGGGCGAAGAATTTCACTAACTTCAAGAGTGACGCCCCAAACATCGTTGGAATCGCCATGAAGAAGGAGAATTCAGTCGCAACGTACCGTGACGTTCCAATCAAGATGGCCCCTAAAATGGTTGCCCCAGAACGTGACGTCCCCGGTACCAATGATAAGAGTTGGAAACACCCAATGAATAAAGCCGTCGTAAAAGGTAACGTCTTCAAATCAGCGAACCGTGGTGTTAACGCCTTGTTGTGGTTTTCAATCACGATGAAGAGGATCCCATAAACGATCAAGGCAGCGGAGACCACTTCCCAGTTCATTAAATGTGCATCCATCCAGTCATTCAATGGTAACCCAACGATCACCGATGGAATCACGGCAAGGATCACTTTACTCCATAACACCCACGTATCGCGCTTTTCAGTACGATCTTTGCGCGGTGACAACGGATTCAACTTATGGAAGTACAAGACAACGACCGCCATGATGGCCCCTAATTGAATCACCACGTTGAACATGTCCGTAAATTGCGTGGACTGTTGCATCTTGATGAATTCATCAACTAACACCAAGTGACCCGTCGAACTAATTGGTAAGAATTCAGTAATCCCTTCAACAATCCCCAAGATTACCGCTTTAAAAATATCTAACACAAGCGAATTCCTTTCTTTTTAAAGGCCCGGTTCACTAAAACCGCGCAGATTAAATTGGCAGTCATTTTGACTGTCAGCTTATTCACATTATAGCAAGCGACTATCTGAGATAATAGCATTCAAGGGTATCTTTTTCGTAAAGATTACTTAGGTAGCGCTGCCAACGCTGATTCAAAGGCGTCTTGAGTTTGATCATCAAAACAAACAATCTCAATCAACGTAACACTTTTTGCGGTACTTGTGGCCGTCTGCTGCAACGTTTGCAAGGCTAAGGGAGCGGCAATCGCTAGTGGAAACCGATAAATCCCGGTACTGATCGATGGAAACGCCACCGTTTGACACCCTTGGGCAGCCGCGACATTCAAACTGTTCCGGTAACTATTCGCCAGCAGCGGCACCTCGTTATGCTGACCACCCCGCCAAATGGGACCGGGCGTATGCACCACGTACTTGGCAGGCAACTGATAGCCCTTCGTCAGCTTCGCTTCACCCGTTTCACAACCATGGAGAGCGCGGCAAGCCTCAAGTAACTCGGGACCAGCCGCACGATGAATGGCGCCATCCACACCACCACCACCTAGCAAACTCGTATTCGCCGCGTTAACGATGGCATCCACCGCAACTTTGGTAATGTCGCCATGAATAATTTTAATCGTCACCATGATTAAGCCTCCCCTAAAATTAGCCGGACACTCATTTGCGCCTGGCGCTTCAGTTGGGCGGCACCCGGATTTTGTTTGGCTAGCAGCTGGAGACCACTCCGAACCTGCATCAAGCTCGCCGCTACCTCGGCCGCCGTGGCTGGTAACTGGTTGGCCCGCGGCACCAATAGACCGGCTAAGCGCGATTGTAAATTCGTATAAACCGTTTGGAGTTGCGCGGCCACTACCGCATCCCGTGCCCCCACTTCGGCCATTAGATTAACCATCAGACAGCCTGCTGGCCACTGTTCACTTTGAAAAGGCATCAATAAGCAGTCCGCTAACACGGCAAATAATGGCGTCTGACGCGCCCGGTCCCGTTCGATCAACTGCGTGAGTTGCGCATCCAAAGTCGTTTGGTATAACTGTAAGCATTGGCGTAACGCCACCGCCTTACTATGATACTGCCGGTAAAATTGCGAGCGCGATAAGCCGCTAGCCGTCACCAAATCGGCGACCGTCGTTTGACCGTAACCCGCTTGCCAAAATTGAACCATCATCGCCGTTTTAGCGGTCGTTTCTACTGATGCCATTCAAATTCCTCCAATCACTTAGTCTGCAATTAAATACTGAATTCCACGCACTATTGACCATAAGTAACTGCCTAACGCGGCAATGGCTAGGACCGCCATTAAGACAACGGCTAACCAACCGCTATTGACAAAGTTATTCATGACCATCCCCGTCACACCGAGAATGATCACAAAGATGATGCCCATCACTACGGGTAATAAATGCAACCAGAACGCTTTACCCGCAGCCCGGTGTGCGTCCGGATTGTTACCCGTCAGTAGCCATACGATTAGTGGAAACAGCACGGGTAAAAAGATAATACTCAGATAGCTTAAACTATTAATTACGCGATTATTGGTCATTATTAAACCCCTCTTCATCCCTTTTAATCCGAGTATAGCGAACCCACCCACCACTCGCAAATGATAAAGATAACTTAAAAAGGTTAGAAGTCTCTCAAATTTCGTTGCCCGACTCAAAAGACGTTGGGTGAATCTGCTATAATTAAGTCGCATTAGTTAAGATGCGGAGGAAATTATCATGGCGAAACGAATTAGTTTTAACTTTAAATGGGTCGCGTTACTCGCCACCCTAGTATTTAGTTTAGGCAGCTGGCAGGCCATGGCACACGCCGACGATACCAGCGACGAACCGATTGTCACGCTGGGAAGTAGCTTAACCAGTAGTCAAAAAACAGGCACCATCAAGACGTTAACGAGTGCTTTAAGTAATGCCGACAACTACCAAACTTTAACGGTCAACGGGGACACCTTGGTCAAATACTTGAACCCAGCCGGTGAAAGTTTCACGAGTAGTTCGGGTGTTTGGTCCAGTGCAATGATTGAAAAGACCAGTTCTGGTTCAGGAATCAACGTTAAAATTCTCGACTACAATGGGAGTAACAACATCACGACCATTACGGCTGATCAATATAAGAACGCGGCGTTAACCGCGGGGATTGCGGATGCCAACATTTACATCACGTCCGCTACACCGATTGATGGTTCGGGTGCCCTTGCCGGAATTTACGCCGCCTATGCTAAGAACGGCAATAGTTTAAACGCCAAGCAAGTCAGTGCCGCCCAAGACGAATTGGGGACACTGAGTGGAATTACGAAGGACAACAAGAACAAAGACGGCTATACCGATGCGCAGTTAAACAACGCGGTGGCTGGCGCCAAGCAAGAAATGGCTAAAAAGGGTAGCAACGTCACTAAAAACGAAATTACAACGATTGTTAACCAACAAATCACCAATAATAACTTAACTAATGTCATTACTAACAATCAAAAGACCCAAATTATTAATTTACTAGTTAAGGTCAGAGACTCGGGTGCGTTAGATTCATCGAGTTTCAAGAACCAAGCGAGCTCCCTCATGAAAAACATCCAGTCTAACGCTAAGGGTGTTTTCAGTAAACTCAATACCAAGGAAAATCAAAACTTACTCCAAAAGATTTGGGACGCAATTGTGAACTTCTTCAGTTCGATTTTTAAATCCATCTTTGGGTAATTGATCCTTAATAAAGGGCTGTGACCTAAAAGGCCCTTATAACTGAAAATAGACGTACAACCAAATTTTTGGCTGTACGTCTGTTTTTCATAGTACAAATTTTTTAAGGCTCAAAAAAATCCTATCAATTCTAGATAAGTCTAATCTTCATCATAGGTAATATCATCAAACTTTTTGGTTCCTTGCTGTTTTGCCATCGCCGCCGTACGGTAAGATGTCATGTAACACAAGACGTCCGCACCCCCAGCACTAATTAATACGTCCGTTGACTTACCATTAACGGTCTCTTGCTTAACACCATAATACGAACCGGCACCAGCGCTCTGATTCCAACCACGCACGTTGATCAGCTCGATGCCGTCGCGATTATACACGCCGCCAACCCGATCCCAGTCGTTATGAACGTTAGACCGATCATCGGGATCACTGTCATCATCCATATACCAAGTACTCGTATATGGCTTATCACCCGCACCTGGAAATGTAATCGTGTGTGCCGTAAAGGTTGTCTTGGTCATCTTACCCTTGTCATCAACTGAGTACCAGGTTCCCTGCATTGCTGAACTGATGTCGTACGGCTTTGGCTTGTTACTATCACTGCTACTGTCCTTAGTTGTCGTCTTCTGACTCTTAGTCGACGTCGTTGCTGACTGACCATTCACGATTTTGCTGAACCCGTCGGCTAAATCCGTATTTTCTGTAGTTTTAAAGTAAACTTTATTTTCTTCATTACCCTGGTTTTGTTCAGTGATCAAAACCACTGGCTCCCCCTTATGCAAAGTAAACAGGTAGAGGTGTGAGCCCATTGAATTTTCATGTTCTGAGTCCGAATAGATCGCCACAACTTCGTAATCGACCGGGCCCTTCCCATTATCGGACCAAGCAAAAGTCGCAGCCTGGTTATTAGCCATTAAATTATCCTTTTTAAATTGCGCCGGATACTTCAACCCATAAAAGTCCGTATTATTATTCGGACCGTAGCTGTCGTACTCTTGCTTCATCGTCGTCCCCCAGCTATCCATGAAGGAAGACAATTGTTGGCTCTTCTCATCGTTCCAAGGACCGCTCTTCTGGCTTGTGCTGTGCTCGTTCGATACTGATGGTCGCGCAGCTAGCTTACCAACGGACGACGACTTACTTTTGGCCACCTTCGATGATGAACTGGACTTAGGCTGTGACGACGTGCTCCCCTGATTGCTACAAGCCGCCAGTAAACCGCTTAAGACACTGACCGCAATAATGATACCCTTCCGCATTTTTGTGAACCCCTTTTAAATAGATTGATTTACATTTTTATTAAAACACTTTAAAATTAGCAATTCAATTTTGATTGAACCTAATTTGGTCACCGTGTTCACTACTGTGATCCAACCGGTACCCCCAATCTAAAAAAATGGCCCAGCAACAAATTGCTGAGCCATTTTAAATGCATTACGCTTCTGCGCGTTTAATGTCTGTATAAGTCGTCTTCTTGGTTTGTTTGCTAGCGTTTTCGTTAACAAACTTGTCCATGAATTCATCAACTAAGTCTAATGTTTGGTACTGCTTAGCTAAATTGAAAGACTGACGCCATTCACGGTTCCGTTGTAACAGTTCAGTAAAGACTTCGTGTTCAACCCGTGCCCCTTCTGGCGTTAACTTCAATACCTTGTTACGCCGATCATGATCTTCGGCTTCTTGGTATAAGTAGTCTTTGCGTAATAAGCGGCCAATTAACCGTGAGATAGCTGACCGAGTTACGCCATGACTTTCAGCGATATCCATCAAACGAATTTTACCCTTAGCTTCTGCAATATCGTATAAGATGTAAAATTCGTCTAACGTAATCCCGTGTTCTGTAGCTGGCTCTGCAAACATATCCGACAAGTTTTTAAAGCCATGTAAATACATATGGCTAAATCGGTTAAAAAATTCCATATCGTCATTCATTTTCAAGTCTCCCTTTCAATCTAAAAGTCGAATTATTACTCAAACAAACCCTTCATAATTCGCCCCATAGCTTTTTCTAAAAAATTAGTAAGCGTCGTTTATCATTTCCCCGCTTTAAAGTGTACTAGTATATTTTAAGGAATACAAGTTTTTAAGGTTACTTTTAATATTAAATTTGTATTTCAGCACGTAAATTAATCGTGGAATGTTCGTGTAAATTGGTAATAAACGCTTGATAATACCGATCCGTACAATACTTAGCCGTACTCAAGTAGATCTGATTAATCTTTTGTGAATCCTCACCTAATAATAGGTAGAACGCGTGATCAATATTCTCTGCAATCCCCTCGACACTAGCTCTAAGCAGCTTACGCTTAAAGAACACAGCCATCCCACCAGATACGGCAAAATTGGTGGCGTAACGAATCGTCAAGGTCTCACCGTCAACCCCGATGGCTTCGAGCCAATCCAAGGTCACCAAGACAATTTCGGTCGTCAGCTCCGGACTTTCAAACACATCTTTAATAAAATGTTCGATGGTCGGGTTCTCATCCAGCATCCGCAGTAAAAATCCCATTTGGATCATGGTCCGTTGTTCAGCTGAAAGTGCCGTCAGCTGCTCATTTCCGTAAACAAACGCGCTAAGCATTAATTCATTCAGCATGGTACTTAGCAAGACAATTTTCTTAGGAAAATAGTGCTGTAGCAGTGATTTACTGATATCACACTCATCTGCAATATCCTTCATCTGAACATTATCGTAGCCTTGCTCGGCAAATAATCGAAATGCAGCGTTCACAATTTCCATTCGCCGCTGCGTATTCCGTTTTCGTGGCATGAATGGCACATCTCCAATCATGATTAGCACTTATCACCGCCGTAACAAGTCCCAATCATCTTCGATTTGGTTATTAGAAATCAAATGACCCTTATAATTACGTCCACTAAATAAACTATACTAATATAGCTTTCAACGCAAGTACTATTTAAGGGCTGTCGTAAAATTTAATTTATTATTGATATAAAATTATTATATAATACCTTTTGCACAATCTTTCAAATTCATATCTTTGACTGGTCAATAACTGTTTTCCACTTGCGATTTTTCGGGTTTTAGATCATAACAAATGTCTTCTATAATAATAAATAAAGCGCTTTCACATCTGCTTTTTTGTGATAAGATTAATCTATCAACTGAGACAGGGAGGCACTTACTATGAGCACTGATAATTCATACCCACTAGCCGATATCGGCCGTAGCAACCCCATTTTTTCACAAATTCGTTCCACGGTTGAAACGGCATTCTATGGAAACAACATGACCCACATTACTGACGTCGCCACCGCCTACGAGTTAGCGACTCAGGACCCCGGTACGGTCAAAACCGACTTACCGATCTATCGGCCAACTGATTTAGGCCTGCCTGAAGACGCTAAGATGCTCGTCGCCAACACCGGTAAAGTGGTTGGTCGTACGGCCCAAGCTCGCCGCATTCTCGGCAACGCTGGGGTGGACGAAGCCGACATGGCGGGTCGTCTGCGACAAGCCATCTATGCCAGTCGGCAACAACAGTTCATTAAAACCGACGTTTTTGTCGGTCTTGACGAAGACTTCATCGTCCGGGCACACTTAGCCGTTCCTGAAGGATTTGCCAACAACCTGCTCTCTTACATGCTGAACTTTCAGCCGCTGACAGATGCCTACAAGAAGATGTTTGCCGATTCCGTGGCGTATCCTGAAGGCGACATTTATATCTACGCTGACCCCACGTACCACGATCCCGATTACCCGGACGGCTTAGCCATCTTCGATCCCAAACATAACGTTGCGGCCATTTTAGGCATGTCCTATTTTGGCGAGCTCAAAAAATCAACGTTGACCCTCGCTTGGTCAATTGCGCACCGCCACGGCTACGTTTCTTGCCACGGTGGCCTAAAAGCCTTCCACTTTAAAGACAAACAGGACCAAGTCTTCGCAATGTTTGGACTGTCGGGTTCTGGTAAATCGACCCTGACCCACGCTAAACACGGTTATAAGTATGACATCACCGTTTTACACGACGATGCGTTCGTGATTAACCGAAAGACTGGTCGTTCCGTTGCTTTGGAACCGTCTTACTTTGATAAAACCAACGATTACCCGATGACTTCGAACGAAACTAAGTATTTCATGACCGTTCAAAACGTTGGGGTAACGCTGGATGCCAACAACCGCAAAGTTCTCGTTACTGAAGACCTCCGTAACGGGAATGGCCGGACCATCAAATCGCGTTACGCTTCCACTAATCGGGTTGATAAGGAAAATGCCCCAATTAACGCCATCTTTTGGATTATGAAGGACGACAGCCTGCCACCCGTTATCAAAGTGGACGATCCGGTCTTAGCCGCAACGTTCGGGGTAACTTTGGCCACTAAGCGGAGTACCGCTGAAAACATCATCGGCGACGTGGATCGTGACGCCCTAGTCATTGAACCATTTGCCAATCCATTTAGGGTCTACCCACTTTCGGAAGACTATCACGATTTCAAAGCCTTACTAGAAGAACGGCACCTTGATTGTTACCTCCTTAACACCGGTTTCTTCGGCGATAAAAAGATTCCTAAGGAAATCACCTTGGGCGCCTTGGAAGCAATCGTCAATGAAAGCACTGAGTGGGAATCCTTTGCCGGTTTAGACCACATGCAAAACTTGAAGTTGGCCGATTTTCCCGTTGACTACGACAATCGCGATTATCGTAAATTAGTCGCTGCGCGCTTAGCTATTCGGGCTAATTTCGTCGATCAATATCAGCATAGTAATAACGACCAACTACCACACGAAATCACAGATGTTTTGATGAAATTGCACAAGCAACTGCTTCAATAATTTGTAAAACCATAACTCGGATGGCATTCATTCCCCGTTTTAAATGAATTAAGGTTATAATAAAAGTATCAGTTACAGAGCACTGAACTTTTACGAATTCTAACAATCGGGGTGAGGAGCATGGAACTACCATTAAGTCAATTATCAGAAAAGATCATTGCGTTTGAACGTGATCACCACTTCACGGATAATGATCTGGCCTTTGGCAGTCAACTATCAGTTGAACGGATTCACAACATTAAATCCGGTGAAGTAACACCAACACAAGAAGAGCTACAATTATTGAAGAAATTCATAAACAGTAAGGCTAAAGCTTAACCTTTAAATTATTTACAAACAAACACCCCGCAGCTGAACTGCGGGGTGTTTTGTATCATGAATTATTTTGGCTCTAGAATATTGGGTGTTGATGGATTTCCATCAACACCCAGTTTTTGTGTAAAATAAAAAGGACAAATCTCCTCAATGCACCACTAGCACCGACCAAAGTAAAAGTAAAGGCAAGTGAGAAAAGATGTCCCAAAACCATTTTATCGAAGATACTCTTCAAATTAAAGACCCAAATATTATTTGTACTGATATTGATAGTAGTGATCCAAGCAAACAGGTTGTTCACGCCAAACTGACCTATCCTTTAGAGAACTGCCCACTTTGTGGCCAGCCAGAAGTAGTACGTTTTGGGACTAATCTAATTAATGTCAGAATGCCCCCAGTCAAAGAACGGCCAATTATTTTAAAATTGCGTAAGCAACGTTATCGGTGTAAATCCTGTAAGCATACTTTTAGCGCACAAACATCATTAGTTAAACCGCATTGCCAGATATCAGAAGATACGAAGCAAATGATTATCT
>NZ_BTPW01000015.1:0-74222 GCF_036246185.1 Lactiplantibacillus paraxiangfangensis | reverse complement strand
ATTCAAATCTAGAAACACGTAAACCACAATGGTTTACGCATCTAAAAGACTGGTTTACTCAAGAACAGTTAATCTTAAAGGGCTTAGAACTGGATCCAATTTTTCAACATACTTACTTTACAGCGCATGCCTTAGTGGATGCGTTAAGAACCAGAGATTACCAACGTTTTATCGAAGCTTTAAGTAGAACTGACAAAGTCAGTTCACAGCTTGAAATAACCATGAAAACCTATCGTAAACATCTGTCTCTAATTAAGAACATGATGGCAAGTACCTACTCCAATGGTCCTTTAGAGGGCGTTAATCGAAAAATAAAGCAAATCAAACGGACGGCGTACGGGTACAAAAATTGGTCGCGTTTTTACACACGAATTCGGATTGAATTTACAATTCAGAACAAAAAAAGAAAACCAATTCGAAAATGAATTGGTTTCCTCATAAAGTTACTCATCAACAGCCGTTGACAAAGAGCCATTATTTTTTCTAACTTGATGCCCACTATTTTAATTACAGTGCGTAAACTTTGGCTTCGTATGGCCGTAACTGATTGCCAGCGTCATCATTATAGTTGCTAATGATGACTTCTGACTGCCCGGCTACAACTTTTGATAAGTCCCGCTCAAGCGTTTCCGCCGTAAAATTACAAATAACTAACCAAGTTTTATTTTGCCACCGACGTTCATACATAAAAACGTCCTCATCATCTGGTAGTAACAGCTTGAAATCTCCAAGCGTGACCAACGGATTGTCATGGCGTAAAGCGATTAATTTCTGATAGTAATACCAAACCGATTGATGGTCTGCCAAAGCTGCTTCGACGTTAACGGTTGAATAGTTAGCGTTCACCTTAAGCCACGGCTGAGCATCACTAAAACCAGCATTTGTCGTCTCGTTCCATTGCATCGGCGTCCGGGAATTATCGCGTGAGTTCGCTTCGATTCTTGCCATCATATCTGGTGCAGTAAGCCGGTGCTGATCTGTCACGATTTCTTGATAAGCATTCAACGTCTCAATATCTCGATAATCCGATAATTGCTTAAAATGCGCATTCGTCATCCCAATTTCTTCCCCTTGATAAATATAGGGTGTTCCTTGCAATAAATGTAAGCAGGTTGCCAGCATTTTAGCAGAACGTTCGCGATATTGTGGCGTATCATTGCCAAACCGGGAAACGGCCCGGGGTGTATCATGGTTGTTCCAAAATAAGCTGTTCCAAGCAGCACCATGTAGTCCCGTTTGCCACTCATTGATGACCCGTTTCAATCCTACTAACGGCGTTTTACGGGTACTCCATTTACCAAAACCGTGTTGGCTATTATCCAGTTTCAAGTGTTGAAATTCAAAGACCATATCGAGTTCCTGACTCGTCGTCCCCGCATATTTCAACGCGTCCGCCGGGGTCACCCCATGGGTCTCACCAACGGTCATAATGTCATATTTTGATAAAACCTTTTGATGCATTTCTTTTAAAAATTCATGCACGCGTGGTCCATTGGTCACCCGTGAATCCCCATAGACACTATTGGGCTTAGCTGGTCCGTCTGGTAATCCTGGCAACTTCGAGATTTGATTGATGACGTCCATCCGAAAACCATCAATTCCTTTATCTAACCACCAAGTCATCATGTCATAAATACTTTGCCGTAGACGTGGATTTTCCCAATTTAGATCAGGCTGTTTTTTTGAAAAAATGTGTAAATAATACTCCTGTGTCTCATCATCATACTGCCAAGCTGAACCACCAAAGGCTGAGTCCCAATTATTGGGCGCCTGTTCACCATTGCCGACCCGCCAGAAATAAAAATCACGATAAGCGTTGTCACGACTAGTCCGACTTTCCTTAAACCAAGCGTGCTCATCTGAGGTATGGTTAACCACCAGATCCATGATGATTCGTAACCCCCGGTCATGCGCAGCCGCCAAGAGTCGGTCAAAGTCTGCCATCGTCCCAAACTCACTAGCAATCTTTTGGTAGTCGCTAATATCGTAGCCATTATCATCATTCGGAGATTGATAAATCGGATTTAACCAAATGACATCAATACCCAATTGCTTTAAATAATCTAGATGATCAATAATTCCTTGAATATCACCAATTCCATCGTGATTCGTATCCTGAAAACTCCGTGGATAAACTTGATAAACAACGGCTTGTTGCCACCACTTGATTGTTGCTTCCGTCACGTCAGATTCCTCCAATTTTCATCTATTTTTGCACCAAATTTGAATTCTAAGATTAATTTTGTTTACTGAAATTTCATCCCTATTGATCGGTTAAGCAGTCGTCCCCTTGATCAACTTCACTGGTAACGTGTACTTTGCTTCCAGCTCACACTTAGCATCCGCAATTCGTTGCAACAACAACGAAACTAACAGTGTGCTAATGTCAGCCAATGGTTGTTCAATCGTTGTTAAGTTAGGATGATAATTACGGATTAACGCCGTGCCGTCATAGCCGACCAACCGTAAATCCGTTGGAATCGTTAGCTTTAATTGTTGTGCAACATTGGCCGTTAATAACGCCGTCAAATCGTCACTGCAAAAAACGCCATTATAGTCATGAGTTTCTAAAATCGTCCGAATTTCCATCGTTTTTAACGCTGGTGATAATTCGAATGGAATTTCATGAACATGGGGTGTCAAACCTGCTTGCTTTAAATACGCTTCATAGCCTTCTCGCCGACCATTTGTAGGCGACCCTGCATGACTTTTACCAGTAAAGATAGCAATCTCATTCGCACCTGCTTGCTGTAACGTCTGGGCCGCCAGCCAGCCACCATTAAAGTTATCGGAGCTGACGATGGGGACGTTATCGGACAAGTACCGGTCAAATGAAATAATCGGCAAGCCATACTGTTGATACTCTTCAATACCGAGGTTATGAGCCCCAGCAATGATGCCATCCACTTGATTGGCCATTAGCATCTGCAAATAATCACGTTCTTTTTGAGGATCATCCGCACTGTTGCACAAAATCACTTTATAATTTTTCGCAAAAAGAATTTTTTCAATTCGCGAAACTAGTTCTCCAAAAAAAGGATTACTAATATCCGAGAAAATCAGCCCAACTAATTGCGTATTTTTACCTTGTAAGGACCGTGCCATATTATTCGGTTGATAGTGTAACTCGCGCATCGCCGCAAAGACTTTCTGTTTTGTCTTTTCACTGAGGTACCCATGATCATTGATGACTCGTGAGACAGTCGTCACCGAAACCCCAGCAAGTTGTGCGACATCATTTAATTTTGGCTTCATTCAAACCACTCCAATAACACCTTATTTAAGCCAATTCCAGACCGTCCCGGTCACTGCCGTAACGTTCCCAGCTAATTGTAACTGGGTTGGCGCCGTTGCTAAGAAAAAGCGCCCCGTCATTGTTGTATAGCCATTATTAATATAGCATTCAAACACTGAGACATCTATGATGAGTCGGATTTTAAGGGCGGTGTTTGGTTGGACTTGTGCCCGCCGAGTTTGTCCGTATTTTTCACCAAACGGATGACCGGTCTGGCTACGATCAATCGTAACCGTTCCCGCATGGGCATCCAAGTCGACCAATAAATAGTGGTCGGTATCAGTAGTCATGACCTTTAAACGAACTTGTTCACCGGCCGCTAAAGTTAATTCAGTCTCAAAAGCCCCTGTCAAATCGTTGACTTTAGCCTGAATCGGTTGTGGCGTCGCCCGTAACTGTTCAGTTTCGGCTACTGGATTCTGATATAAGTGATTATCTTTTAAAGTCAATTCCTTCACTAAGCTCAGGCAGTGTGCCCAATTTTCGGCGTCCGTTGGATAGTCAATTTCTGGTAAACCAACCCAGCTCACAGCCAAAGCTCGGCCGTCCGGGGCGTTGAATGCTTCGGTCGCATAAACGTCAAAACCAGCATCAAGTTGCGTCGGCTTACCCGCCGGAGTGAAATCCACTTGATTTAAGTCAAACGACTTACCCACTAAGTAAACGTCAGGATAAATATTTTCATAAGCTAGTGTCGATTGTGGCAACCCTTGGGGACAGAAAATCAATACGGGTTGGCCATCAATTTCAACCACGTTCGGACATTCCACCATATAGCCCCGTAAGTCAGCTGGTAAATTAAGTTCACCCTGAAAGTCCCATCGTTGTAAATCAGTACTATGGTAAAGCAATGCTGCTCCTACCTCATCCGTTGTTTGTGCGCCAATCAAGGCGTAATACTGACCATTACGTTCAAAGAGGTAGGGATCGCGAAACGACGTCGTATATCCATCTGGCGCGGCGGTAATCATTGGTGGCGTCATTTTTTCAACGTGGTTATTTTCATCCATCCAGGCCCCAATTTGATAGGATTGTCGCTCCCAGTCAGCATCCCTAACGTTACCGGTGTACATAATGAATAGCCGGTCACCGACTGGTAATGCGGTTCCGGTATAGGCACCGTGTGAGTCGTATTTAGAATCCGGTTGAATTGCTAAGCCTTCATCGTGCCAGTGAATCAAGTCTTTAGAAGTCACGTGTTGCCAGGCTTTCAAACCATGAACCGGGCCGTATGGAAAAACCTGATAAAATAAATGCCATTGATGGTTAAAGTAGGAGAAACCATTGGGATCATTCAAAAGTCCGGAAGCTGGTTGAAGGTGATGTTGTAAGCGCCATTTGGACCGCGCCACTTGAGCCGTTAAAGTCGGCAAAGTTGACTTAGGCCAAGCACTGTAAGGGGTGTATCTCGTTTCACGATTCCAAATCATCATTTAAAACTCCTCTGGTTGTTAATTTAAGTTAATGTCATTATAAAACCGCTTTCAATGATATGTCAAACGTTTATCATTTTTATACTAATTTCCTACTATTTTCTGTTAAATCACCACTACTAGTAGATTTTTAAGCCAAAATATTTTTATGACAAACGCTTGACATAAATTTAAAACTTGTTATGATTAATTTTGTAAAGCGCTTGCAAGACAAAAATTTTAAATTAGCCAAACTCAAAAGGAGTGGTCTTAAATGAACCATCAAGAAGTTGCGAACCGCGTCTTAGCTGCGATTGGTAAAAACAATATCCAAGCAGCCGCCCACTGTGCGACCCGATTACGATTGGTAATCAAGGATGAATCAAAGATTAATCAAAAAGCCTTAGATGACGATCCCGACGTAAAAGGAACCTTTGAAACGAATGGTCAGTATCAAATTATCATTGGCCCTGGCGATGTCGATCACGTCTACGATGCCCTCATTGCTGAAACTGGTCTTAAAGAAGCAACTCCCGACGATATTAAAGCAGTCGCGAGTGCTGGTCAAAAACGTAACCCATTAATGGACTTCCTTAAAGTGCTATCAGATATTTTTATTCCTATTATTCCAGCGTTAGTCGCTGGTGGTCTATTAATGGCATTAAACAACGTTTTAACCGCTGAACATTTATTCATGGCAAAATCAGTCGTTGAAGTTTATCCCGGTTTAAAAGGAATTGCTGAAATGATCAACGCCATGGCCGGTGCACCATTCACGTTCTTACCAATTCTGTTAGGCTTTTCAGCCACAAAACGTTTCGGCGGAAATCCTTACTTAGGGGCCGCCATGGGTATGATCATGGTTCTGCCAAACTTGGTCAACGGGTACAGCGTTGCCGCGACCATGGCTGCAGGAAAAATGCCTTACTGGAACGTCTTCGGATTGCATATTTCTCAAGCCGGCTACCAAGGCCAAGTTTTGCCAGTCTTAGCCGTTGCCTTCATCTTGGCAACTTTAGAAAAGTTCTTCCACAAGCATATCAAAGGGGCTTTCGACTTCACGTTCACCCCAATGTTTTCAATTGTCATTACTGGTTTCTTAACTTTCACAATTGTCGGCCCAGTGCTACGGACAGTTAGTGACGCTTTAACAAATGGTTTAGTTGGTCTTTACAACACAACTGGTTGGATCGGTATGGGAATCTTTGGTCTCTTATACTCTGCCATTGTCATTACCGGCCTACACCAAACCTTCCCAGCTATTGAAACGCAGTTACTTGCAAACGTTGCCAAAACCGGTGGATCATTCATCTTTCCAGTTGCATCCATGGCCAACATTGGTCAAGGGGCCGCAACTTTAGCCATCTTCTTTGCCACCAAGAGTCAAAAACAAAAAGCTTTGACCTCATCAGCTGGCCTTTCAGCCTTACTTGGAATTACCGAACCAGCTATTTTCGGGGTCAACTTAAAGATGAAGTTCCCATTCGTCTTTGGGGCAATTGCATCTGGGATTGCTTGTGTCTTCTTAGGTTTATTCCACGTCTTAGCCGTTGCCATGGGACCTGCTTCCGTAATTGGGTTCATCTCAATTGCGTCAAAATCAATCCCAGCTTTCTTGTTAAGTGCCTTGATTTCATTTGTCATCGCCTTCATCCCAACCTTCATTTATGCTAAACGGACTTTAGGTGACGATAGCGATCAAGTTGACACTACGCCTGTATCAACTACTCCTGCCGTTAGCCTCGTTAGCGACGAAGTTTTAGCTGCACCCGTTAGTGGGACCGTTGAAAGTCTCCGCGACGTTAACGACCAAGTCTTCTCTGCTGAAATCATGGGTAAAGGAGCGGCCTTCGTTCCAACTGATGACCAAGTTCTAGCACCCGCAGATGGTACCATTACCGTTACTTATGACAGCAAACATGCATACGGAATCAAAACAACTGATGGTGCTGAGATTCTGATTCACTTAGGTCTCGATACCGTTAATTTGAACGGTGAACACTTTACCAGCAACGTCAAAAAAGGTGACACAGTCCACAAAGGCGATTTATTAGGAACTTTCGATATTAAAGCTTTGAAAGCCGCTAACTATGACCCTACCGTAATGCTTGTCATCACGAATACCGCTGATTACGCGAACGTTGAACGACTCAAAACACAACAAGTGACCGCTGGCGACCAAATCGTCGCTTTAACTGAACCAGCTCAGACTGGCGTTGCGGCCGCATTCTAACACACTAAGGAAGGTTGACCATGCCAGTTAAAGTTGATCCAAAGACGGGTTTGATCAACCTTTTTAATGATCAAATCAGTTATGTCATTCAAATTTTAAATAACCGTTATCCAGTGCATCGTTACTTTGGCGCGGTTTTGACTGATGCCACGGAACTAGCACCGTTACCAACCGGTAATCATGCTTTTGCCGCCGATATCCAGCCAGATTTTCCCTATTCGGTCACCTCACTTCCCTTAGAATATTCGACTATTGGAAGTGGTGACTATCGGCAACCCGGCTACCTGATTGAAACCCCGGCTAACCAATTGTTGCCCATCCTCACCTACGTTGGGATGCAGGTGACTGATCAGCCCGTCAATCCGGATCAGCTCCCGCCAACGGTTGCGGCGGAAACTGACGTGACCACCCTCGTGCTGCACCTAGCCGACACGGTCACTGGGCTTAAACTAGACTTAAATTACACCCTTTTCGATCACTCAGCCTTGATTTTGCGTAGCACAACGCTAATTAATGCCGGTCAACAATCACTGACGGTTAAGACCCTCAATAGCCTGCAACTGGATCTCGCTGATGACCAATATGACGCCCTAACATTTAGCGGAACGCATGCGCACGAGGCCAATCCAACCTTGGGACCGTTACGTCCTGGTATTCAATGTCAACGAAGTCTCCGTGGCACCAGTGGGCCCCAGCAACAGCCTTTCATGGGTCTTGCACGACCAAATGCAACTGAATTTAGTGGCGAGGTTTTGGGCACGGCCCTAGTTTGGAGTGGTAATTTCCAGACGGCAATCGAAGTTGATCAATACGCACATTCACGGCTCACGATTGGTCTCGAGCCAACGACGTTTCAATGGCAACTCGATGCTGGAACTAGTTTTCAGTCTCCAGAAGCTGTGTTAGCTTGGTCAAATGCTGGTTTTAATGGCCTATCACAAGTTTTTCATGATTTTGGTCATCAGCTCCAGCCGACCTTAGCAACAAGTCCAATTGCCATCAACACTTGGGAGAGTAACTTCTTTGACGTCAATGCAACCAAAGTTAGCCGATTGATTGAACAAGCCACGGACCTTGATCTCGAAATGGTCGTGGTCGATGACGGTTGGTTTGTCAATCGAACTAGTGAAAACGGCCAATTAGGTGACTGGCAAATTGATCCCGTCAAATTCCCCCAAGGATTACGTCCGTTATCCGATCAAGCGCATCAACAGGGACTCAAATTCGGCTTATGGATTGAACCAGAGATGATTACAACGAATAGTACTCTCTACCACGAACACCCTGATTGGGCTTTACATTACCAGCAACGTGCCCCAATCACAGCACGGCATCAACTGGTTCTAGACTTATCCCTGTCGGTCGTTCGGCAGCATTTGCTCACAACAATTACGGCATTAGTTGAGACCAATCAATTAGACTATTTAAAATGGGATATGAATCGCCATCTAACACAAGTTGGCAATGAGTCCCTTCCTAATCAGCAAGGTGAACTGTACACCCGTTACGTTTTAGGACTCTACGCCCTGTTGAGACAATTACGCGCACGTTTTCCAAGATTGATAATTGAAAACTGTTCTGCTGGCGGTGGCCGCCTTGATTTTGGCATGCTCGCTTATACTAATCAAACTTGGTTGAGTGATCTCACGGACCCGGTCGACCGGGCTAAAATTGAGAATGGCTTCAGCTACCTGTTTCCGCCAACCTGCTTCAGTACCCACGTAACTGCGTCGCCGAACGATCAAAATGGGCGGATTACACCGTTACAGACTCGGCTGAACTTAGCGACCATTGGTAACCTTGGGTTTGAACTGGCTCTAGACACATTGAACACTGACGAACAAAAAGTCATCACGGCTCAAATCAAGCAAAACAAAACGTGGCAGCCAATTTTTAATGACGCTCGCTTCTATCGGTTGACTGATTGGCGTGATCAGCCTGATTGCCAATCTTGGTTACTGGTGACCCGTGACCAACAGCAAGCACTCTGTTTTTATACCACCGGCTTAAGCTCAGCGGTTAAAGTTCCGACGCAACTCCCCTTGCATTACCTAGCTGACCAATGTCGCTACCTAGTTCACGGACAAGCTCGCAGCGGTCAGGTCCTGAACCAAGTTGGTTTAACGATTCCACCTGCAAAACAAGACTTCGAAAGTCATTTACTTTGGCTACAATCAACTAAATAAGTACAAAAAAGCGAGCCTAGTGCTCGCTTTTTTGTACTTTGTCCATCATTTTTAGAAACAAAAAGAGCCCGGGTTTTATCCCGAGCTCCCTAATTGACGATTTAAATGTTACATGTGGATAGCAAAGCTTGGTGTGTAGTAAGCAGTGCTCTTGATTGAAACCGTTTCGCCGTAAGTAGGTGAAGCGATGTATTGGCCACCGCCCAAGTAAATCCCTACGTGGTAAGGTGCGGAGTCAGAACCCCAGAAGACCAAGTCGCCAGCTTGAGCTGAACCAAATGAAACGTGTGCGCCAAGGGTTGCTTGGGCGTAAGTAGTCCGGCCAATTGAACGACCAATCTTAGCAAAGGCAGCTTGCGTAAATGCAGAGCAGTCCATTTGTTCGTATGGTGTGCCTAAGAAAGTCTTGGCTGCACTGATGACACTACCGTAGTTACCAGTTGAGGCAGTCGTCGTAGCCTTAGGTGCAACGTATGAGGCAGCTTTAGCAGATTGAGGAGCTTGTGATGAAGCTGAACTCTGTGATGCTGCGGCACTTTGAGGCGCTTGTGAACTAGTTGAAGTTGCGCTTTGTGACGTTGCTGAACTAGTTACGGCACTTGAACTGGCTTGTGAAACAACGGAGCTGCTTGAAGCAACGCTGCTGCTTGCACTAGCTTGTGAGGTGCTGCTTGATTGAGCTGCAACGGAACTGCTTGAAGCTGCTTGGCTCGTGCTACTTGCACTAGTAACAGATGAGCTAACGGCAGCTGCAGAAGTTGCTTGGCTACTAGTTGAAGTTGCGGCACTGGTTGACGTTGCACTGCTTGCACTAGCAGCGGTTGTCTTAGTAGCAGCCTTCTTAGTAACGGTTGAACCAGTCTTAACACCAGGAATATCGATCTTTTGACCAGCAATGATTAAGCTAGGATTGCTTAAGCCATTTTCTTCAGCAATCTTTTTAACTGAAACATTGTACTTTTGTGAGTATGCCCAAACGGTATCCCCAGCCTTAATGGTCATGGAATCAGCGTTTGCAACTGCTTGGCTAGTTACCAACAAACCAGCTAAAGCAGCCGTCCCTAACATTACTTGTTTAATATTTACTTTCACTTTGATAATGATCACTCCAAAAAGAATGTCACGTATGTACTTCAAGCCAAGGTCTATACTACTCAATTTGTGTTACATGCAAATACCAGCCAAATAACAATATGTTACGAAGGTTACAGAACCTTAACAATAATTGACTGCCGTAACATTCCCAGCTTGAAACCTTGTTAAATCAACATGTATTCCTGACGACTTTTTCTTTTTGTAATATATGACTTGAGAAAAAAACTAGTAAACTCAATTAAAAAATGGAATTCACAGTGTTTTTTCTGTAAATTCCATCACGTTAATCGTATTAAACATAACTTTATTCGGTAAATAAGCGTTTTCAATCTTATCGATGGCGACGATGTTCCCGGGGTAATCCGAGTAACCAGCGAATATCGTTGCCCGTAAAATTGAGTTTCAAAAATTGGGTTTGAGTTGCTTGTTCATACATATGATTTAAAACTTGACCACCTAGTGCGATCACTTTATCCGCGATGGCCTCATCAAATAAATATTGGCGCGTCGCAATTGTCATCTCGCGAACCGCAAAGATCTTTTCCGCATCGGCAAATACTTCCGCCGCGGTCCGTTGTAACTGTGCTTGCTTAAATTGTTCATAAGCCTCGTCTAGAACTACTTCGGCCTGACTTGTTAATTCCGTCGTTTCACTCATTGTGCCACCCCTTTCAATATCCCTATTTTAACGACTTTCATCCCATTTAGCCACGCGATACCATTGCATTCATAAAAATCTGCTATACTAGACAAGCTTGGAGGGAAAATCAAATTGACGAACGATAATGAACGTTACTATCAACCAAATGACATCAAGGATGCCTTACAAACAATTCAGAAATTATTCAACACCTACGTTGACGCGCCACTGACTACTGAACTGGTGACATACCACCAAAAATTGGTTAACCAACTACAAACAAACCTATTACCGTTGGCTAATCAGTCACACGATCAGTTGCGCGTTGACCAGATCAACTCGATGATGGCCGTCATGCAAGACTGGTTAAAATTACGCTTAAGCGGCAAGCCCTTTGGCGGTAAAATGCAACATTATAAATTTGTTAGTCGTCAAAAGACGCAGTTTAAACGGCGTGTTCATAAGATTCGTGGGAACGCGAACCACCGGGCCAGTCGCCATTGATTCACCTGGAAAGGCTTGCACCACGGCTGATTTGCGGTATACTAAAATAGTACTCGGGCCCTTAGCTCAGTTGGGAGAGCGCCTGCTTCGCATGCAGGAGGTCGTCGGTTCAAATCCGGTAGGGTCCATTATTTAAGTTTCATTGGATGTAATAAGTATCCAAGTACTGTTGCTACAAGGTTCTTATTTTTGAAACATCACATATAGAATCATCTAACGGCATTTGATTCTAAACTAAATTAATCGATAGTGATAGATATGAATAGAGAGTGAGCTAGAAATTAGCCCACTCTCTATTTTTCATCTCATGCCAATGACACCAACCTCTTCTTTAAACTTTAGGGGTCTGTATCATGTATAACTAATAACTGTCATGATCTCTTATTACGACTGCGTACGAAAAGGGTTCTATGGACTGGTGTATCAGTCACTATGTGAGATACGAGCTGCATTCAACAATCATTACCAGTAATAGCGCGCTCTCGACCTGGGTTGAAATTTTTAAAAGCCCAACCGTTACCGCCGCTATTGACACTACGGAGATGGTCTAATGAAGAATTCCTAGTCCCGTAGCCATTTCTAACTGCGGAGATACCCTAACTTGTTATATTCCACGACAGTTGCCTCAACGCAGGTGCTAGAACAAAATAGCGCGACCACACAAGTTGCAGAGAATGGTAAAAAGCATCCCCACTTCTTACAGAGAGAATGCGCACCATGCCTAAACTATTCAGTTATGACTTTAACGCGATCATTTAACGCCATAATTGTTTTCTTCAAGTCACTAGCGTTAGGGCCGGATAAAATGTAATAGCCAATACGGTCATCAGAATTTGTTGGTTGTTTAACTAGTTGTCCTGGCTGCACCACTAATTCTGAGCGTTGAAACCCCTTAGCTTTTTTGATGTCATCTAATCCTTGTATTGACTTGAACTTACCATCGTTCGGAGCAAATAAAAAGCTAATAGCAGCGGCATCGTGATGTCTGGGTTCAATTACAACGGTCTGATTTAAATATAATTCGATTGTTTTTTCAAAGATATTAATCCCGTATGCATCCTGAATTAAGTCAGAGGTAATATTGTCTCCACCCGGGCGACCATTTACTTCGACGACCCGCGCACCGGTATTGGTTACCTTAATTTCAACATGTGTTGGACCATTATGAAAATCAAGTGCACGTGTGGCCTTATAAGCTGTATCAATAATTTCCTTTTTCCGATCTATATCAACTGTTGTGGGAAAAACATGCATTAATTCTACAAAGTACGGCGGCTTAGTTGTCTGTTTTTCTGTCACTTCAACAAAAGTAATTTTATCGTTGTTTAAGAAAAGCTCCACACTAAATTCGGGACCTTTCATGAACTCTTCCAAAATAAATTCATCGCGTACTTTAAAGTTCATATAACTTTGTTTTAATTCAGTAATTTGGTCAAAGCGTAGCCGCAATTGCGCCGTGTTTTCAATGTAAAAGACATCAATGCTACTAGCCGTATTGGTAGGCTTTAAAATTAGTGGAAAGCCAATTCTTTCAACTGCATGCAAAGCTTCTTCAATCGTCTTAACAACAGCAAATTTAGCTGAGGGGACGTCTTTTTTTGCATATTGAATTCTAGCCAAATCCTTATTTCTAGCACATTTCGCTGCAAAATAAGAATTACCAAACATATCAAGCTTTTCAGCAACTTTGGCGGTAACCGCTGTCGCATAATCTGTAGCCGGAATTATCGCATCAAACTTCTGATATTTACTATCATGAATCGCTCTAAGAATACTCTCGCTATTCCAAACATCAGCAATTAATAAATCATCATAATCCCCAGTATATCCAAATTTATTGGGATCATCAGAATTACTGACAACACAGATGACTTCACATCCTAAATTCTTTGCGGATTTGACAAAAGCTACGCCATAAAAACTTGGTTCAATTAACAATACGCGCTTTTTCATAGTTAATTTCCTTTCACGTTAATTCTGCTCAACATAATAAGGCTCCATAAGGCACCAACAAGCATAATGGCTGCCATCCAAAGAAAACCAATATTTGCACCAAAAGAATCATTTGCAATTTCCATCAGTGTTGATGCAAAAACCTCAATCAGTTGTGCAATTCCATTCCAAATAGAGGTTGCTCTTCCCATATATTGCTGTTCGACCTGTTCCATTAATACTGTATTGATCACAACCCGTAATGATGAATTACTTAACCCAAGAATAAAGGTACAAACGATTGTTAGCGGAATAAGCTGCGTTAAGTACAGCGTCATCAATCCGCCTGTTGCAAAAATAAAAAAGCAAACAATAATATGTTTTTCACTAAATTTATGAATTAAAAAGCCTGTGATTAACCCAGCTACCAGTCCGCCAATCCCATAGCCCATATCAGCTAACCCATAAATGACACTGTTAGCTTTCAGAATTGTTGAAACATAATCTGGTGAAGACACATTAAATAATTGTGTCACAATTAACGGTAAAATTGAGATAATTCCCATACTAAGAATTAGTTTATGATTCAGGATGTAGCAAACACCCGCTATATATCCTGTAGATGACCGCTTCGTATCTATCGGAACTGAGGTATCTCTTTGGATTGACATTATTAACAAGACGGCAACCAAAAACATCACCACATTGATTACTAAAATTGTCACAAATCCTGTGTAATTGAGAATAAGGCCAGAAATTGCGCCAGCCGCAAACATGCCTACTTGTAACGAGACTTCAATAAAAGAGTTAGCCGTTCCTAGTAGTTTCTTTGGGAGAATGGCCTGTACATAGCTCCGCGACGAGGCCATGTAAGTTATCCAGCCAGCACCGGTTAGAATTGCCAACCCGTACATTGCCCACAGATTGAACCCGACCATTCCAATGACTGCAGTGATTACGATCATGGGAATTGCACGGCCCAAAAACGTCCATAGAATGACTGACTTTCTAGAAAATCTATCAGTTAATATCCCAGCTAAAGGTGACATCAGGAATCCCGCTAATACATTAACCGTTAAGTATAATCCTACTAATTTATTTGAATTTGTTGCTTGCAACATATACCAATTTGCACCCACTGTTGTTAAGCCAACGCCGAAACCAGAAATGATGTCGGCCAAGAAGAAGTTTCGAAATTCTTTTTTACGCAATAGCACTGATATATTCAATAGAATTCATCCTTTCATACTCAACGTCGATTAACTTTGAATTATGCACCGCTAGCGTTGCTAATTCATCACGAAAGGCTTCTTTACTTGATATTGATACATCCAGTCCCGCCTTCACCTTCTTTTATGATTTGATTGATTTTTTTGGCATCATCTAGTGCTTTTAAATCCATTTTTATTTCTAATGATCGATTAGCCTCACCAATAACGGTTGCGTATAAATCCATACCTAAAAATCCACAAATGTATTTAAACTGTTCAATAATGATCTGGCCTTTTTCTCTGGGGTTATCGCCACCAACTAAGACCAGCACAATCTTTTTATGCTTAGCTGTTTGTCGAAACTCTGGATCTGTTTTCAAGCTTTCGGACCAACGATCAATAAAGGTTTTTAATAATGAAGAAATCCCATACCAATAAATGGGAGTTGAAAAAACAACGATGTCGGCATGCTTAAATTGTTTACAAACGACATAGTAATCGTCCTTTTGTCGCGGCCATGACTCTGAAAAGCGAAAATCCTTAACATCTGCTATCTTCATATCAGCCAACCAAATTTCATCATATTTTATGCCATCTAAAACTTTAGTCGCTAAATACTCTGAGTTAGATGGCATTCGAGTTGAAGAATTAATTAGAACAATATTTGTCGTTTTGATATTTAACTCACTTCTTTAATTTACCTGCCTGTGCGCTAGCAATTTTGGCATAGGGACTTTTAGAATCTCCTTCCATCACATCGATACCTCTTCCTCTAATGGCAGTTGCTAAAGTAATTAGCGCATGGGCAGTTGATTTATGTTGAATGACTTCACGAATATCTTTAAAGCTGTGACCGTCTATTTCTTCAACCTGAAAGCCATCGGATAAGAACCATTCCTTCAAGTGAAATGTCATTAAAAATCCTTCATTTGAGGCTTTATTTCGATTAACAAGTTCATTTTATAGTCAAAATTTAATGTTGTACTATAATGTAAAGCAAATCGTCAAAAAGAGGTGTTTTCAATGACCCATGGGGAACTGATTCGTAATTTACGAAAAGAACGCGGCCTAACTCAGTCGCAATTGGCAGAGGGGATTTCAAGTAGAACAACCTTATCGTCATTGGAAAACAACAAAACAGATATTACAACCAGTATTTTATTTGCATACTTAGAACGCATGAATGTTTCAATTCAGGAATACCTGTTTTACTTCAATGACAGTACAAATACTGAAAAAGAACTCGCAACTAAATACTTCTACGATAACGTCATTAAACGACGTGACCTAGAAATAAAAGAACGAATTCTTGATTACCAATCAAAATATAAAAATTCAAAAGACTTTTACTACTGTTGTCTATCCATTGAGTTAAAGTTGTTTTTAAATAAAAAAAATGATGAAGAAATTTTTGATGTTGCTGAAGATACCGGTATAATTAAAAAGTATTTAGAACACGTTACGCAATGGGGCCATTTTGAAATGTCAATTTTTGCTAATTGTTTATACATTTTTAGTAGTGAATATATTCGTGCTACTTTCAATATCCTATTGAAAAGGACTAAAATTTTAAGCAAAATTGATACTTACCAAAATGATATTTCTATTTTCCTCAACAATTGCATTGTTCTAGCTTTTGAACGTCAACACTATCAGAATGCTCGTTTCTACATTCACGAGCTCTATCAAGTTTCTGGCAAAACACCCCGGAAAGCTTATGATCGCATGATGTGTGACTTTTATCTTGAATTAATTAAAACAGTCAACGGTCAACCATCAACTATCGATACGACAATCTATCAGTTTAAAAAGCTTGGTTTCAATGACCATGCAAAGATGCTCGAAAATTTAAGGGACAAGCTTACTGCTAAGGTGAAGTTTTCTATTGCGTGATTGCTTTCAAAATGAACCTATAATATCTCATTTATTATTTAAACTTAAAATCCTTATCTGTCGACTGACAGACAAAGCGCCTGGAATTTTTATTCCAAGCGCTTTTTTAATTCACCTATTAATACTAATTTTTTAACCGGGGCATGGCATGAAACAACAAGCGCCGAACTAGCGGCATAATCAAGATGTCGCGGACAAAGTAAGCCGTCGTGAACGTGCCAAAAAAGCCTAAAATAAATTGTTCGACCGTCAAATGATAAAACGTCCCATTGATCAAAAGTGCCCGGGTACTCATCGTAAAGCTCATCATCAGTAACATTGTCCAGCCGCGAATGGCCCCGGACTTGAAACCAATCGCTTCAGAATCAGTCATCCCCTTGGTCCACCATTTAGCCAGTAACTCTGACAAAGTGGAGACCACCACAAAATTAAAAACAAATGCAAACGCAATGGTCGGTGCAAGTGCCAGCCAGAATACCCGCCACATTGCGGCATTAATCCCCATATTGGTCGCCATGCCCAACCAACTCATACTGGTCGCCATACCGATACACATCAATAACGTAAAACCTAACCGCTGTTTAAAAGTCATTTTAATTTCTCCTTATAGTTGATAAGTCAACTGTTACAGTTTAGTCGGATTTGGTTTACTTGTCAACTATATGCTATAATAATTCAAAAAGGGGGCAGCTGCTTTGGATACTGTAAGACTTGGAAAATATATTGGTGCACTCCACCGACGCTTTCAGACGGCCATGAATCACGAACTGGCATTGCCAGAAATTAACGCCAGTAACGCCAACTTTCTACTATTTATCGGCGAGCAGGACCGGGTAACTGCCAAGCAGATTACGACCGAACTCGCCATTAACAAGGGCCTCGTCAGTCGTGAGTTAACGCGCCTAGAAACTGGTCAGTATATCACCAGAACGCCTGATGACAATGATCACCGCACCACTTGGGTCAGGATCACACCAAAGGGACTCGCGGCGTGCAAAACCATTCGGCAAATCAAGCAATCGCTCTGGGACCAAGTTCTTGGGGATACAACGGACGCCGACTTAGAAACGATCTTCACTCATTTAGCCGACTGGAGTGAACGAGCAAAGCAGTTCAAATAATCAGAGAATTGATATCAACACTACAATAGTAGCCAACGTTTCATCACCTTTCAAACCAACCATATCCGTCATAAAAAGGTCCGTTGAAAGTTACCATCGCAATTGTTTGACTATCTGAGAGGGCTCCGGTACGCTGAGTTTAATAATGATTCTGGAGGGGATTTTCTCATGTCAATCGATCCAAGTCGTGCCCAAGATGTCTGGAAAGACGTTGGGGAACATGTTCAATTCACCGTTTTAAAGTTAAACCGTCAAGATCAGCGCCACGATCAAGAAGTTTTCCAAGAATTTGCTGACCGTTCGCAAGCCATTATTCGCTCGCTACGCATTCGTGATGCCAAACCCGAAACGGGGACCCAATTAAAAGTCTCAATTGGGATTAGTAACGCGGCTTGGGACTACCTATTCCCCAACGCCCCGAAACCTAAAGAACTCGAAACTTACGAAACTTTGACGGGTCCCGAATACGAAATGCCCGCAACACCGGGTGACCTCTTCTTCCATATTCGTGCTAGCAACGAAGCGGTCGTTTACGAGGCCATCACCCAGTTCGAACGGGTGCTAAGCCCAATTACCACCGTGCTCGATGAAACGAAGGGCTTCCGTTACTTCGAAGGTCGCGCCATCATTGGCTTCATCGATGGTACCGAAGCACCCGCCGTTGAAGACGCTGCCGACTACGCCTTAGTTGGCGATGAAGACCCCACCTTTGAAAACGGGTCTTACGCCTTCGCACAAAAGTGGCAACATGACATGCCTATCTGGGAACACATGCCAACTGAAAAGCAGGAAAAAGCCGTTGGTCGTGAAAAGTTCAGCGACTTTGAACTGGCAGATGAAGATAAATTTAAAAATGCCCATAACGTGGCTTCGAAATTTGAAGTGGACGGCGAAGAACAGAAAATCGTTCGGATGAACGTGCCATTTTCCAACCCGGCCGCCGGCAACACTGGGACTTACTTTATTGGTTATTCCCGTTACTGGCACGTTACCAAGGGAATGCTAGAAAACATGCTGGCCAAGTCAGACTTCTTACTGACATTTTCGACCTTATTATCCGGTCAACTCTTCTTCATTCCATCCCGCGACCTATTAGAAAAGATTGCGGATGGCGATTTCCACTAATTGCAATGAATGTTAGGATTTGGGACAAAACTCAAAAAACCAACCAAATTTCTGGTTGGTTTTTTCTATTGTTATGGTCGAAACGTAGTCCAAAAGGCAATTTGGTCCACTCTCTTTTTCGCGCACTTTTAAAAGGCTTCTGCTATAGTAAGACTAGCAGTACCACGAGGAGGAACAATCATGGCAAATCGATATTTACATAACGTTCAGGGGCTATTTGATACCATCGCCCCCAACTATGACCGGATGAACAACATTATTAGCTTAGGCACCCACCGTCACTGGCGCAAACAGACGATGCACCGAATCCACCTAGCGCCCCACGCGCACGCCTTAGATCTCTGTTGCGGCACTGGTGACTGGACCATCGCCATTGCACAAGAATTGGAAGCTCCCGGTGAAGTAATTGGCTTTGATTTTTCAGCACCGATGCTCCAGCTCGCCCAGCGAAAGGTCGACCAAGCCAAGCTTCATGACCGGGTCTGGTTACGACGTGGCAACGCCATGCACCTGCCATTCAAAGACAACTCCTTTGACCTCGTGACCATTGGCTTCGGGTTACGTAACCTTCCCGACAAGGAGCAGGCTTTAGCTGAAATCTTACGGGTTCTAAAACCCGGGGCACAGTTAGTCTGCTTGGAAACGTCACAACCCGATCAGCCTTTAATTAAACCAGTCTGGCAGTTCTACTTCACCAAAATTGTGCCACTATTTGGCCGTTTATTCGCACACCAATACCAGGAATACTCCTACTTGCAGGAAACGACCCGGCACTTTGCGAGCTATTCCCAATTAGCAACGATGTTCAAACAAGCGGGCTTTCAACAAGTCCACTACGAACGTTTCAACTTCGGCGCGGCGGCGGCCCACTTTGGGACTAAACCGGAGGCCCGCCATGCCGACTAAGCTAGCAGCCTTCAATCAATGTTTAAACTGGCTGACGCAAGCAACGACTTTACCCAAACAAGTCGACGGACTCGTCCTATGCGGAAACAGTCAGCCAGCGACGGCGACGGCAGCCGGACAATTGGCCCAACAATACGCTTTACCCCGCACTATCATTGCGGGTGGTATCGGTCACGCCACCAAGTACCTCCGACAAAATCTAGGCGTCAGTAACACGCTAAGCGAAGCCACCATGATGGCCGACCTCGTCCGACAAACTGGTTATCAGGGTGAAATTCGGTTGGATCAAACGTCAACTAATTCTGGCAGCAACGCTGTCAATGCGTTGGCGTTAGCCCCGTCAGACTGGCGCAGCGTCCTCCTCGCCCAAGACCCAGTGCTAGCACGGCGAACCGCTCTGACCTTCGTCAAAAATTGGGGGACAACTTACCAGTTCAGCCGGTACCAACCGCAAACGCTTAGCGTACGGCAACTTGATCCGTTAGTTTTCACTACTGACAATGACTTTAACTGGCCGGCAGATTACTTGACTGAGTTAGTCCTTGGTGAGTGTCAGCGGCTCATCGACACGCCAGCCGGGTACGGGCCGTTGGGGACCAACTTCATCCCCCACGTAGACGTCCCCGAACCGGTCATCGCCGCGAACCAATTTTTACAACAACAGGCGCTTCGACGAAAGCGCTAACCAATAAAACCAGCAGGATTGCGCAAATCCTACTGGTTTTATTTTGTTCTATTCTAAAAACAATTGGGGATACCGCTGTTGTAAAGCTTGCGCTAACGCCTGCCCCGCGACTTGTGAGCCCGCCAGATTCAAGTGAACGTGATCGGTCAAGCCCGGCTGCCACTCCGCCGTTTCAATCAAATCAACCGCGCTAAACTGTGCCACTGCCTTGCGAATAATCCGGTCAAAACGCTGACTAAACGGAATCATCACCGCAATTTGGCTATCCGGATAAAGGGTTTGGACCCGTTTTAAGAAACGATTGAAAAGGGCTAAGTACGCCTCCGCCGATTCGCGACCGTCGTTGGTCCCAACGTTAATAACGACTAAGTCCGTCGCAATAGGCGTCCACGGCGTTGTGGCATCCAGCTGCGTTAAAACGTCGACTAGCGGGGGCACACCCCCGGTGCCTGGTTTGCTTAATCCCGCCGCGCTGTAAGCAATCCGTACGTTACGAGCGCCCAGGCAGTCACTAGCAATAGCCGCGTAGTTGGCTTCCCCACGGTAATCTTCCGCCGGCTTTTGGCCAGCAACCCAGCAACCGGCCGTAATGGAATCGCCAATAAAAGTAATGCTTTGGTGCCCAAGTTGCACGGGTTGGAGTTGCCCATCGCTAGTCAGACTTTGAACCGCAAAGCCACCATCGCCCGTCCACACTTGGTCTTCGTCGGTATTTCCACTCATCACAACGCGAATGACGTGTGGTCGCTGATCCATCGTTAGTTGGATGGCATCCATTGTCACGGCTTGGCGTTGAAACGGTAACCCATCAATTTGAATTGCAATCCAACTCGGCATCTCAACGGCGCGGGGTAAGAATTTCAAACGAACCCAGCTCGCTGAACTGATGCGAAAATCAAACTCCGCCCCTAAATTTGTACTATACATAACGGGTTGACCAGCAACGTTTTTTTCCGCCCACCGGCCTTGAAAATAGGCCGGCATCAACGGATTATTGGCCGCCACAACTTGATACTTCATCTAAATTCCTCCTCAAAATGCTAATTTTTCAATAAAAAGGCCAAACTTGACCCCCATCAATTTGTTATCAAGGAATTCTTCATATACTAGAGCCATCAAATCAATTAAGGAGCGCATCTAATTATGAAATTCCAAATCTTTTTAACCAAACATACGAATCAGATCACCTTAGCAACCGGCGTCCTCATTGTCCTCGGTATGCTAAGTAAGTACCTCTTGAACTTTACGCCCGGTTACACCGTTACTTTAGCCGTTGCATCCGTCATCGCGGCCGTACCAATTGCCGTCCGGGCGTTCAGTGCCCTCCGCAATAAAGTCTTCAGTATTGAACTACTCGTGACCATCGCCGTCATTGGGGCCTTCGTCATCGGTGAGTTTAACGAATCCGCCATCGTCACATTCCTCTTCTTATTCGGGTCATACCTTGAAAGCAAAACGTTACAAAAGACCCGGACCGCTATCAAAGGTTTGACTGATATGTCACCAACGACCGCAACGTTAGTCACCGACAACGGGACCGAAGAAGTCGACGTTGACGATGTTGACGAAGGCGACGTTGTCTTAGTCAAAACTGGGAGCCAAGTGCCCGTTGACGGCGAAGTCGTTGAAGGCAGCGGCTACTTGAACGAAGCTTCCATTACTGGTGAAGCCCGTCAGATCAACAAGCAACTTCATGATAACGTCTATTCCGGTACCATGGTCGAAAATGGTTACCTGAAGATCAAGGCCACCCAAGTTGGTGACGACACCACGTTTGCCAAAATTATCGAATTAGTCGAAGAAGCCCAAGACACCAAGTCTAAAGCTGAAAAATTCATCGACCGCTTTGCACAATATTATACCCCCGCCGTCTTAGTTTTAGCGGCCCTAGTCTTCGTTTTCTCCCGTGACTTCCGCTTAGCCATTACGGTCCTCGTCCTCGGATGCCCTGGTGCCCTGGTCATCGGCGCGCCCGTTTCCAACGTGGCTGGTATCGGGAACGGTGCCAAACGTGGGATTCTTATCAAGGGTGGCGAAGTGATCGATACGTTCGCCAAAGTTGATACCTTAGTTTTCGACAAAACGGGAACGTTAACGGAAGGTAACACCGCCGTTACGACCATGAACACTTATACCGACCACGTCGCGGACCAGTTAGGATTAGCCGCCGCCATTGAAGGCGTTTCGGACCATCCCCTTGGCCAAGCCATCATTACTTACGCTGAAAAACAAACAACTCATACCGCACCAACTTTAGATGATACTGAAACCGTTAAGGGTCAAGGAATCTGCGCCAAAGTCAACGGTCAATCCATCGTCATCGGGAACCAAAAGATGATGACCGCACATGCCATTGATTTAACGACTAAGCAAGCACAAGACCTCAACGATCTACAATCCGCTGGTCAATCAACCGTGATTATGGCGGTCGACGGCCAAGTTCAATTGATGTTCGGAATTGCGGACACGATTCGCCCTGAAGTTAAGGACTCGCTCGCAGCACTAAAATCACAGGGAATCAAACGGACCGTAATGTTGACCGGCGACAACCAGTTAACTGCCGAATCCGTCGCTAAGGAACTTAACTTAGACGAAGTTCACGCAAACTTATTGCCAGAAGAAAAGGTTGAATACGTCAAAAAGCTCAAAGCGGACGGCAACACGGTTGCCTTTATCGGTGACGGGATCAATGATAGCCCATCGATTGCCAACGCTGATATTGGAATCGCCATGGGTAGCGGTACCGACGTTGCCATCGACACGTCCGACGTGGTTTTGATGCAATCAAGCTTCCCAGCACTCGTCCACGCACACGGTTTAGCTAAGAAGACCGTTTTAAACACCCGCGAAAACATCTTCATCGCCATTGCAACGGTTGCCTTCTTACTAATCGGCTTGATCTTTGGCTACATCTACATGGCCAGTGGAATGTTCGTCCACGAAGCCAGCATCCTCGTCGTTATCTTCAACGCGATGCGCCTGATCAACTTCCAAACTAAGTTCGACAAGCGTCAACCCGTCATGAAGTCACAGCCAGCAACGGCTTAATTAAAACTTCATACTAAACAGAATCCCCCTCGTCATTGAGTAGCTCAACGGCGAGGGGGATTTTGTTGGCTTTGAATTGCCGTCGCAGACCGCAGTGTGGCTGGGACCGACCCCCATAGCACACGGATTCTGACCGACGGAGCGCTTAATTACGTCACGAGAGAACTTTTTAGTTGCTCAAATATACCTAGGGGGGTATATTGGTTTTATTGAAATAACCGATCTACATTGGAGGAAACGTAATGATTAAAGAAATTCATGATCAAGACTTTGCAAAAGAAACTGATACTGGGATCGCCGTTGTCGACTTTCGGGCCGACTGGTGTCCGCCATGTCGCATGATGGACCCAATCTTGAAATCCCTCTCAGAAGACGATAATTACAAGGACCAGGTTAACTTCGTTTCATTAAACGTTGATAATGACAAGGAAGTCGCCACCCAGTTCCAGGTTCAAGGGATTCCAACTTTCTTAATCAAGAAGGACGGTAAAGTTGTCAGCCACATGGTCGGTGCACGGCCAAAGCCTGATTTTGAAGCAGAGCTTAAAAAAGCCCTCAACTAAGGAGGACACTTGATGACAACTACCGATACCGATGAAGGATACGTTACGAGTAAACAGATTAAGTCCCGTTTAAAACGGTCCGCCGGGCAACTGGACGGGGTGTTGCGCATGATGGACGATAACCGGCCGTGTGACGACGTTTTAGTCCAACTTTCGGCGGTCAAATCTAGCATCGACAAGGCAATGAAACTAGTGATTGCGCGCAACATCAACAACTGTGTTGACGGTTCGGATCAAATCGATGTTCAGAAATTCGAACACTCATTGGACCTACTTCTAAAAACTAAATAATGTAATGTTAAATATAAAAAACGAGGCCGTGACAAAAGTCACCGCCTCGCTTTTTTATACCTATCAGGGTATTCAACTGATCAATCTTTCCAGTCGCCCTTTTTCCAATCATCGTGGTTCCAGTCATCTTGTTTCCAATCGTCATCCTTAGGGGTATCCACGGGATCTTGGGGGTGCTTCTTCATTCGCCGTAAGAGGACTGCCGTTGAAATGACCGTCACGAATCCGGTCGCAATTATGAACACGAGCGTCCACATAATAATGGTGCTGATTGACATACACTTGGTCCCCCTTTTAATAGTTGTCGTTAGTATAGCGCACGCCCCTTAGAAACACAAAAAACCATGGTGACTGATGTGCCCACACAGCACCAGTCATCCATGGTTTCCAACTGACTAGAAGTTAATCGTCGTCATCCTCGTCTTCTTCATCCAAACCAGTCCGGGCGTCGTTGCCTAGATAAACTTGTAGTTCACGGATATTGCGGTTATTGCTACCACGGTAATTCGTCAACCAAGCGGCCAATGCTGGACGTTCTTCTTTTTGGGCCAATTTGATTGCCCGGTCAACAAAGAGATTTTCGGTATCAAAATCTTTAATGACTGCTGCCACGGTCGTTGCGGCATCTTGATACTTAAAGGCCCCGTTTTCTTCCAACATGGAATACTTCACTAATTCGGCCGTTGTTGAAGATGGTTTTTGATTTTCATCCAATAGTAAGTCCCCAAGTTCTGCAAACTGTCGAACGTTCAGGTCGAGTAAGCGTTGGTATTCAGCCCGTAAATCGAACGATTGCGCGCCCTTCACGTACCACTTGGCTTGGCTTAATTTGACGTAAGCCACCATTAAGTTTGATAAAATGTGATTCGTCATCGCACCGGCTGTTGGGGTGTGATGGTCAATGTCACTTTGTTTTAATTCTGCTGCGTATTGGTCTTCAATGGTTAATTCACTCATGGGGGTTCCTCCTATTTTACCTTAACGGTTTCAACTTCGTAGCCTAAGCCCGTAACAACCTTAGTTAAGTCGTCGGCGTTGGTAACGTCCGGGTCAAAGTTCGCTTTGACCTTGCTAGCATTGAATAAGACTTTGACATTTTCAACACCGTCGTGGTTCGCAACGGCCTTTTCGATTTTAGTCATGCATGACGGGCAAGTTAAAGTTCCTAATTGCATAATGATTTTCATAAATATCAACCTCCGTTATTTCATTTGATGACCCTATCTTAACGAGAAATTGCCGATAAAAAATTGACCGCCGTCAAGAAACCAATAAAGTTTTTCGGGTAAAATAGATTTTGTTGAAGATTGATCATTTAGTTAGCCCTTCAATGTTTAGTTTCTAACCAAAAGATGAAGATTAGTCACTAATAGCGTACTGTTAAATCGACAGTATTATGTAGCGAAGGCGGACAGAATCGGTGTGCTGTGTCGGCAATATTGGCCGGCGGGTCTTACGGTTAATATTGCGGGGCGATTTAAAGACGCGGGCTATCGGCTTTAAATTGAGGTCTCAGACCGCACTTTGGCTGAGGCCGTCCCCCATAGCACACCGGTTCTGTCCGCCGAAGCGCCAAGCAAAACATTTTTCCAATCCCTGATTCAATAAATTTAATAATAAATCTGCTATTCTATAGGTGGCTTTATTAAGGAGGTTTTTATATGGCAGCCCATGAATGTGTTCAACTCGTTCCCATTTTCCAAGAATTAGCAACCGAACAACTCGACACGATTGAGTCAATTGTTCGCCATCACCACTACCAGGCTGGTGAAACGATTTTTAGCGCGGATGATCCTCTCGATCAATTGATGATTGTTTCGGCGGGTCAAGTTAAAGTCTATCAACTGGCCGCAAATGGCCGTGAACAGTTACTTTACTTATTGCAGTCCGGTGATATCGACGGTGAAGCCGCACTCTTTGAGAACCAGCGTCGCACTTCATTTGGCGAAGCCTTAGTGCCGACCGACGTCTGCAGTATTCGCCGCGAAGACTTCCAGGAACTGATGCAAAAGTACCCGAGCATCAGCATCAACGTTTTAAACGTCTTCGGGAAGCGGCTGACTCAGCTCGAACGCCAAACGACTAGTACGGCGACAGAATCCGTTGAAGCCCGCCTTGCGAACTACTTAACGGAAACCGCGGCATCACTGAAAACCGATACCTTTAAGCTGCCACTGAAAAAGAAAGATTTAGCCACCTTTTTAGGCACAACGCCCGAAACAATCAGCCGAAAATTGACCCGGTTTGAACAACAAGGGCTGATCACCCAGAAGGCCGGAAAAACAATTCAAATTAACGACGCTGACCAACTATTGCTCGCTGAATAGTTGCCCAGCCTAGTCCTGTCAAACACCAACCGTTTGACGGGCTTTTTTTTAATTCATAGTCATAATTCGGCGAACGCACAACCCGCCACTTCACGTAATCTAAGGTATAATTAAACCAGTATTATAAATATTATTAAGGAGTGGATTTAATGGCAACCGTTAATCAAGCAGCAGTAAAACAGGACCTGTACGACGCCGTCAATGGCGAATGGATGCAGACCGCTGAAATTCCAGACGACCACGCGTCAACGGGTGGTTTCATGGATTTAGTCGACGCCATTGAAAAAACGTTAATGCATGACTTTGATGCGATGGCCGCGGGAGATGTTCAACCGGACGATCCCCAATTAGCCGAATTCATCAAATTTTATCAATTGACTAAAGATTTTAAGCAGCGTGACGCTGCCGGCGCTAAGCCGTTGCAGCCATGCTTAAAGCAAATCGACAGTTTAAGTGACTTAGCCGATTTGCAGACGCGCATGCCTGACTGGATTTACGACGGTTTGCCATTACCATTTAGCTTGGACGTCGACGCTGACATGAAGAATACCAAGGTCAACGCCCTCTTCGCACAAGCGCCAGGGACCATTCTTCCTGACAAGACTTACTACGACGAAGGAAACCAGAGCGGACCAAAGTTACTCGCCGTCTACGCTAAAATGATGACCGCACTATTCCAAAAAATGGGTTACGATGCCGATGCCGCGCAAGCAACCGTCGACGACGCCTTGAAGTTCGACCGGTTAATCGTGCCGTGGGTCAAGAGCGCTGAAGAATCCGCCGATTACAGTAAAATGTATAATCCACGGAAGTTCTCCGACTTTGCCAATAACAGTCGCTACTTGGATTTAGCAGCCATTACCTACTCCGTCATCAACGGAAATCCTAAGATTGTCATTTTGCCAGAACCAGCCTACTTCGACCACTTCAACGAAGTCGTCAATCCTGAAAACTTCGACTTGATGAAGAGTTGGATGAAGACTAAGTTGGTCCAACGCATGAGCGGCTACTTGAGTGATGATATTCGGACCCTTGGGACCACTTATTCACGGACTCTATCTGGTCAAAAGGAAGCGCGGAGTCAGGCTAAGAGTGCCTACTACTTAGCTGCCGGAACGTTTGACCAAGTTGTCGGACTATATTACGGCCACAAGTATTTTGGTGAAGCCGCTAAAGCTGACGTTCACCACATGGTTGAAAAGATGATTGCCGTTTATAAACGCCGGTTGCAAGCCAACACTTGGTTGAGCGCAGCCACCCGTGAAAAGGCGGTCACAAAACTGAACAACCTTGGAATCCAGGTCGGTTACCCCGACAAACTGGAACCAGTCTTCACGAAATTTAAGACGCACACTGCTGAAGAAGGCGGCAGCGTCTTGAGTAACGTCTTGGCCTTCAGTCGCATCGCTCGCAAAGAGATGTTCAGTAAGTGGGACCAAGCAACGGACCGGACACGTTGGGAAATGAGCGCGGACACTGTTAACGCTTATTACCACCCATTCATGAACATCATTGTCTTCCCTGCAGCCATCCTGCAAGCACCGTTCTACAGCCTAGAACAGTCTTCCAGTGCTAACTACGGTGGGATTGGTGCCGTGATTGCCCATGAAATCTCACACGCCTTCGACAATAACGGGGCGTTGTTTGATGAATTTGGGAACCTCCACAACTGGTGGACGGCCGAAGACACTGCGCAGTTCAAAGAACTCGCCAAGTCCATGATCAGTGAATTTGACGGTCTTGAATTTGCCGGTGCCAAGGTAAATGGGACCTTGACCGTTTCCGAAAACATTGCCGATGCCGGTGGACTCAGCTGTGCTGAAGAAGCTGCTAAGGGTGAAGACGACGTTGACCTCAGTGCCTTCTTCACTAACTGGGCGATGGTTTGGCGCATGAAAGCCACTAAGCAGTATATGCAGTTACTGCTATCCATCGACGTGCACGCCCCTGCCAAGTTACGGGCTAACGTTCAGCCAAAGAACTTGGACGATTTCTACACTACCTTTGATATCCAACCAGATGATCCGATGTACCTTGCACCTGAAAAGCGGGTCAAGATCTGGTAGTTAATAATTTTTAACAACTTTAAAAGCCTGGGAAGGTTCCCGGGCTTTTATTTAATTTTGTTACGGTAAAAGGAGCCATTTATGTCGCAATTTGAAAAGTACCATCCGATTTTAACGGAGCACTACGCGTTTGACTGGCTGACTAAAGCGCGGGCCATCGACGTCTTTCACTTATACGAAGGATTGTCAGACCAGCCCATCACCATGCCGGATACGGCTACCAAAATCAATCAAACCATGCGGGAAATCTTCCGCGACCAAAAGCTCGTTTGGGGCGTGACCGACCGCATCAGTGGTCACTTTGTTGGTCAGGCCGGCTTCGATCCCGTCGATCTTACTAGTAAAGAAGCAACCATTAGCGTGACCGTCACACCTGACAACACTCAGGATCACGTTCTCCACGAACTTTACCAGCGACTAGTCACGTTTGGATTAGCTGAATTAAAACTAACGACGCTCACCGTTCATTTAGAACAGTCCGATCATCAGTGCAAACAGGTTTTAACTGACCTTGGTTTTCGGCCAACTACTGCGAACACTTATCAATATCAAAAATAAGATTATTTTTAAGCTCTCACAAATTAAGATTGTGAGAGCTTTTATTTGTTCTTATCAATTTCGTATTAATTTATAAATTCTAAATAATTACTCCCATAAATACCCCGATTGAGCTAGCAAGATTCCCAACAAGTCCTTAATACCAGCATTTAATTATCAGTTGATTGCCGAAAAAGTTAAGCTTTTTAACTATAATTGGTTGCGTTTTCTTTTTAATCTAGTACAATAAAATTGTTATCGAAATCATTATACACAATCGTTATTGTGAAAACTAACACATTATAAGGAGCTGTTTTACATGAAAGTTATCGTTATTGGTTGTACCCACGCCGGCACCGCTGCCGTTAAACAAATTTTAGCTACGGATCCATCCACTGAGGTTACCGTTTACGAACGGAACGACAACGTTTCATTTCTCTCTTGTGGGATCGCCCTCTTCTTGGGTGGCCAAGTTGCAGATCCGCAAGGCCTCTTCTATTCCAGCCCTGAACAATTAGCAGAACTCGGTGCCACCGTCCACATGCAACATGACGTGACTGACATCGACACCGAAAATCATCAATTAACGGTAACGGACCTTGAAAGTGGGACCGTCAAAACCGATCATTACGATAAGTTAGTCATGACCACGGGTTCATGGCCTGTCATTCCACCAATCGATGGCATCGACAGCCCCAACGTTTACCTTTGCAAAAACTGGGATCATGCCCAAAAACTCTGGGAAGCCGCTAAACCTGCTAAACGGGTCATCGTTATCGGTGGTGGCTACATTGGGACCGAATTAGTCGAAGCTTACCAACAACAAGGCAAACAAGTGACCTTGATCGACGGCTTACCACGAATCTTAAACAAGTACTTGGACGCCGAATTTACCGACCGCGTTGAACAAGACTTCACCGACCACGGCATTCAACTCGCCCTTGGCCAAATGGTGCAAGGATTTAGCGACAATGGCTCCGAAGTGACCGTTAAGACTGACCAAGGGAGCTATACCGCCGACATGGCCATCATGTGCGTTGGTTTCCGACCAAACACCGGCCTACTAAAAGGTAAGGTCGACATGAACGCCAACGGCTCAATCAAGACCAACGACTACATGCAAACCTCCGACCCTGACATTTATGGCGCTGGCGATTCAGTGGCCGTTCACTACAACCTAACGAAGCGCGATGCCTACATTCCATTGGCAACTAACGCCGTTCGTCAAGGAACCCTCGTTGGCTTGAACATTTTTAAACCAACCCGGAAATACATGGGAACCCAAGCAACTTCTGGCTTGATGCTTTTCGGTAAGACCATCGTTTCTTCAGGAATGACCGTTGAACACGCGCAAGCTGAAAACGTCCCCGCCGTTGCCGTGACCTTAGAAGATAACTACCGGCCAGAATTCATGCCAACAACTAAACCAGTCCTCATGAAGTTAGTTTACAATCCTGAGACCCGCGAAATTCTTGGTGCGCAGTTCATGAGCGAACACGACGTTTCTCAATCCGCCAACACGATTTCCGTCATGATTCAAAATCACAACACCATTGACGACTTAGGGTTTGTCGACATGTTCTTCCAGCCAACTTTTGACCGGCCATTCAACTACCTCAACTTACTTGGCCAAGCGGCAATCGCACAAGCTGACTAAGCGTGTCTGTTCCATAAAGCAGTTAGTTTGCGACCATTAACGTGGCTTTTGGCGCACGTTTCTCGACCATAGTAATAGCAAAAAACCATTCAGAAATATTTCTGAGTGGTTTTTTTAATCTCGTCTTAAGCGTGCCCGTTTAACTCGGCGCGTTATTTAAGGTCCAGGTGATTTTGCCAGAATACGATCCGGGCGTTGCCGCCGCGTTCGTCTTGTAAAACATTCCGGAATCATCCGTCCAATCCTTGGTTACATCATATTCGTCGGTATCACTCGTCGTTTTTCGGTTATCGATCAAGGTTCCCGTACCGTTTAAAACGGTTGTTTTACCATCCCGTTTGAATAGTAATTCTCCTGGCAGCTTCTTCCCATCAGTGGTTGTAAAGTCGCCCACACTAGCCTGTAATTGCCAGCCGGAACCTTTACCGCGTTCATCACTGACGACAACGGCCCAGTCGCCTTCGCGGCCTGTCGTTTGGGACTTGCCGTCTAAGGTAATTGGTTTAAACGTACTAGCACCCGCAACGCTCTTAAATCCTAGTTGACCACTCTGAACAATAATGGTTGTCTTGATTTCTTCAGATTCATTATCATCCATATCAGAGAACCACGCCGTCAGCGTATTTTCACCAACGTTTAGCTGTTCAGGCTTAATCTTGATCACAAAGTATGCCGATTCGTCATCATCACTCATTTGAAAATCATCCAACGCCTTCCCATTTAAAGTTGGGTGCACTGTGATTTTACTGTTTGCGAGTTGTTCTGAATCTTCAGCAATAACTAACCCAGTCGCCTTAGCTTCTTCACCCTTAGCCACCGTATAAGTCGGCTTCATGAAGGTTGCCGAAAGCTTCTGGTCCACCGTAATCGTGTAGTCCGGCGCATCCGCGGTGGTTTCAAACTCTTTATTTTCAAACGTACTCGTGGTAGTCGTCGTCCCACTGTTGATAGCCACGTCGTCAGCCTTCCCCGTTAAGGTAATCGTTGCCGTTTGATTCGTCTGGGAGACGGCTTTTTCAAGGCGGTATTCGACGTCTTCAGCGCCGGCTTCCGGCGCGTTCAATTCCTGTTCCGTTCCGTCTGCATACTTGACCGTTGCCCCGCTAAACGTCACATTTTTAGGCAATTTCAGTTGGGCGTCAATGTTATCCCAGTCCAAAAGGCCACCGGTATGGGTGAGTTGATAATCATATTGCAGCTTATGCTTCGCCTTAACCTTGCTACCAGCCGTCACCGTTTTATTTTTAGTCACATCCGTCACTTTAACGTCGGCCTTAGCAGCCACTAAATTAGGCATACTTTCAATGACGACCATGTTGCTCGTTGAATTACCACCCGTGGCTCCCATAATACCCCAACGAACTAGCCCATCGGCACTCTTGAACTGACTCGTGTCAATGACCTCACTATTCGTATAGCTGGCGGCATTATCAGTCCCATCAGGATTAATATCGTCAAACGTATAAGTCATCGTCTTGGCCGCGGCGTTCC
This sequence comes from Lactiplantibacillus paraxiangfangensis, assembly GCF_036246185.1. Classification (NCBI taxonomy): domain Bacteria; kingdom Bacillati; phylum Bacillota; class Bacilli; order Lactobacillales; family Lactobacillaceae; genus Lactiplantibacillus; species Lactiplantibacillus paraxiangfangensis. The sequence goes on along the minus strand of NZ_BTPW01000015.1, from coordinate 42,004 downwards.
ACTTCAAAACCAAGTGATGCCAAGCACCGTTGGATAAACTTTTCCAGTTCATCAAGTTATTATGATTTTGCGAGAAGTAGTACCGCGTCGGCAAAAGGATCCCCGTAAGGTCCCAACTGCCGACCGATTCACTTTTATATTGGGTCGCTAACCCAGGATATCCCGTTGCTAAATGCTGATTTTTATTGCCCTTATCAAAGGCAACCCCACCACCAGCATCACTATACGACGTTGAATTGTTCGCATAGGTATCAAACTCTAAGGCCCAACTATTTTGAATCGCAGAATCTGCAACGGCTTGCGGATCCTGCTGCTTATTATTCGTGTCCAGTCCCCAAGTGCCGAGAGTCTCCCCAATGATACTTCCCGGTTTAATTTGAGCCGCGGCACTCGTGCCACTCGGATCATTTTGTAAGACGAAGGCCATGCCATCGCCGGTACTCTTAGCGGTTCCCAAGTAGAGCCACATTTTGATGGTCGCGTCCTTGTTCAGGTCCAACCGGCTGGCGTCATTCGACCAGAATCCACCAACTTGCTTTTTATTACTGATAACGTTGACCGCCTGCGTATTCGGGGCACTACTATTCGTCGTGTCCACAATCGTGGCGTTATTGGCTACCCCGCTACTAAACGCGCTCGGCAACGTAATGACCTTGTCTAATTGGTTAATTCCAGATGGTGCCGTTGCCAAGTTAGCACTAACCGTGACGTTCTGCGTGGTACCAGTCCATAAACCAGCTAACGCCAACAAACCCATCATTAACAGTTTTGGTACCTTCCGCATATTGAAAACTCCTCTCGCTAGTGATCCTGACGACGGCGGTTTTTCAAGAGTAACCAGATAATGGCACTTAGTAGTGCAAGGATAACCACGCCTAACGCGACGAACCACCAGAAGTAGTTCGGCTGGGTCTGATCGCCGATTGCCGTATCGTTCAAGTGTTTAGCCTCTTTATCCGTGATCGTAAAGTTGCGTGTAAACTGCCACTTACCCTTATCCGCAGTTGCGGTCAAATGAAGAACGTACTTGCCAGCTTTAAGCTGTTTTGAGCCATCACCCATCGCAAAATTAAAGTTACTGTTAGGTGCCATCGCTAAGTTATCTTTACTGGTGACCATCAACTTTTTACTAGCACCCGCGGCCGTCACGTAGCTCTTAATTTTGAGGCCGTGCATAATAACGGGTTGGTCATTTTGCAGATTAGCCGTAACATAGTTGCGATAATTTAACTGTGTCGCCTTAATTTTGTGTAACTTCATGTTTGGTTTTATCTCAATTGACTTAGACTCTCGCAGTTGAACACCTAAGACGTAGGCGTACTGGTTGTCAATTGCCATCCCGCTACGCTTCTTTTTCGTGGCCTTCAACTCTTGAATCACGTTAATTCCGCCTAAAGCAATCCCATCAAACTTTTTCTGCGGTACCGTTAACTTCACGGTGACCCGCTTGCTTGATTTGGCGGGAACGGTGACCACTTGCTTTTCGGACAGTGCTGTTTTGATATTGAACTTCAAGGAAGAATCCGCCTTGGCTTTGCTCTGACTGTAATCAATGATTCCGTTATCGTTAGTCACAGCCAGGTTTGGTGAAATCGTATAGCGGTGAGCTTGCTGATCACTGTTTTTGATTATCAGCGCCAAGTTCTGCTTTTGCCCCGGTTTCACCTTCAAATCAAAATAAGACACCTTTTGATTAATTTGGTTAGTCGGCAATTCTGCCTTGACCGTGTAATTTAAGTTATCAGCTTGTGCGGTCACCGTTAAGCCACCCAACACAACACTTACGAGTAATACCAGTTGCCAAAACGTTTTTTTCATTTAGCGTACCCTTCCTTTCAATAGTCTGAACGAACTATGTACTGATAAACGGCCATGAGCATCACTCAAGTAGCCGTTTATCGTGTTGCTTTAACTTGGCGCGTTTGTCAGCGACCATGCGAGACTCCCCGCGTAATCGCCAGCGGTTAACTGTCGATTATTAATGGTCAACGTCGTTGGATTTGACCCGCGGTTGAGGACCAGGAGCCAAGTACCAAGTCCCGTTTGTCGATCTGCCACAACGACATTATTGGCAATTCCCGGGGTTAACGTCCCCGTATTGACCATCGTCGGCGCTGCACTGGCATTGCCGTCACCGGCACGCAACTGGGCTGAGCCGAGGCTCAAAGATGTGCTTAGCGTCTGCTGGCTACTTCGTAACGGGCTGGGAGTTACTTGTAGCGTCCAGCCGCTGCCAGTGCTTCGGCGATCCGTGACTTGAATCATTGCGCGCTGATTAACCGCGGTCGTTGTTACCGGACCTTGTCCAGTGGTGGTCGCATTAAACTTGAGGTTACTAACGTAATCAATCGTCAGTTGTCCCCGCGAGCCCGTCCCGGTGACGTTACCCGCATCAGCGGAATCTCCGGGGTAAGGCTTGCTCGGATTGTCTGGATCAACTGGTGCGACCGCACCATTGTCATCGGTAGGGGTGAGCCCGACCTGCACCTGCGATCGTGAAGCCGCCTGACCAGTCGTCCTATCCAGACTATTGAGTAACAGCGTTGCTAACAACATCATTAGTAACCCACTCGCCAGTGATAGTCCCTTGACCATGGTCACACCTCAATTTCTACAGTGACGCGCTTAGCTTGGGGCGTTGCTTAACGTCCAAGTTAATTTTGCCGTATACGACCCGGCTGAGTTACCGGCTGGAACTAGCAAGCTCACATCGTTCGCATCGTGCGTCGTTGTGAATTGTCCAATCCCTTCGCCAGCAGCTGCCGTCACGATTGACTGATTAGTGCCATTCACAACGACCTCGCCACTTGTCGGTGTTTCAGAGGCGTTTTGGTCATCATCAGCAACCGTTTTCCCGTTAGCCAAGGTCAGTTTGGCGCCCCGTAACACCTTGTCACCATCTGTAAAATCAGTTCCGAGAACTTGTACCTTCCAGCCATCCGTATTCCCAGGGTTGGTTACCTTAATTGCCCCGGTTACCGTATCGGCTTTGTATGTTTGGGTCGTATTCTCATTTTTATGTTCACCCATATCTAAGCCAGGGACTTGATCCAAAGTAATCGCTTTATTTTGTTCGTCTTGAGTTAACTGAACTTTTGCTTCGGTATCCTGCGTATTAGTATCCGCAGCTTTAGCAGCCATTGGTAAAGCTGCCATTAAAGTAACTCCAGCAAGTAACGTTCCTACATATTTTTTCATCACGGTTGCTCCTTTATTAATTGACGGTTGCGCCACCAGATTATGGTTAGAAAAGTTAACAAAATTAGTCCGGCTAGGCCAATGACCAGTAACCACCACTGCTCGGTTTCATTCATTTGTGGTAGTATTCCGCTCAAAGGTCCTGCGTTGGCATGATCACCCGCAGACGTTCCTGAGGCATTTTTGACCGTTAATCGGTACTGCCCAGGTTGGGCATCCGCAAGTCCGGTTAAAGCTAGCGGTCCCATCCAAAATGTCAGTAGGCTAATTAAGCTAATTCGCCATCGCAAGTGATCACCCCCTATCAGGTCCCAGAGTATAATTTTTCAACTTAACTAAAACTAAATTACTAATAGTGAATCGTTTGAGTAACCCTATCAGCAACGAGAATATAGCATGTTGATGTAAGGGCTGTCAATTGATAATAGGGCTTAACTATGTAGTAGGAACTTCATTTTCAGACTTCTCTGAGATGTTTTTAATTTTAAAAAAAATACAAAAATATTAATATAAACTGTTCGAATCAGTTTACTGGTAAGGCTTTCACTACCCTGATTTAAGTTCAAAACTCTGGTAACAATTGCCCTATTCAACTGAACAAGCAGCAAACATTATATTATCATGAGAGTTTAATTAGTATACTCATTAGTTAAACTTTCACATTACTATAAATAATATCAGCCTATATAAAAACGGAATAATCGCTAACAATCACTATCATCAATAAGCATTCGTTCAAATTGACGCACCAGTATATTCAGCAGAAAATCCCTTATTTTATCAATTAGTTTTCACTAGTCAGCAATTCTTATATTAAAAAAGGCTGACAAGCGACTAAGTCTTTTCCCCCTGCCCCATTGGTGCGCACTTGAACATTCGGCGGCAATCAGCCTATGTTATACTGTTGATAATCACTTCAAACCTTGAAAGGGGGCCATTTTTTGCCCGCAAAAAAGACATTTGATGACGATCAAGTCATTGAACAAATCATGCATTTATTTTGGCAACAAGGGTACTACCATACCTCAATGGATGAAATTGTCGCCACGAGTGGTGTCAAAAAACAAAGTCTGTATAACGCTTTGGGTGACAAACACACCCTCTATTTGAAGGCCCTCCAGCGCTACCATCAACAAGCGCTGACCGCTTGCGCACAAGAAACGCAACGGCTGGAACAGGCTGGTGAACCCGCCCTCACCATTTTGGGACACTTATTCAGCTGGGATTTGACGTCAACTGACCACCCGGCCGGCGATTTAATGGCCAACGCCGTGGCAGAGTTCGGGACGACCGACCCCGATGTTCAGCACGCAACGACTTGGTTTTACGACGACTACCTCACCCTGATCGCCGCGGCTATTTTAAAGGGCCAAGCTAACCAACAAATTACCAACCACCAATCCAGCATGACCTTGGCACAGAGCCTGCTGGAAGCCCGGATTGGCTTGCAGACGCGGCTACGCCAAGGCAGCCTGCAAGATGTTGAACAGCGAAAACAAGTTTGGCTCGATTTTTTAAAAGCTTAATGAACCCGAAATCTAAAAAACCGTAGGAACGATTCGGCACACTGCCAACCAAGTTCCTACGGTTTTTTATTTGCTAAAGATTGAAAAGCTAGATTTAAAATTGAGCCGGGCTGTCCCATACTCAAATTAACACAGATTAGTCATTTATGGCCTAGCCCGAGTATCACCAGTAGTAAAAGTAGTAAGTCTATTTTTAGCGAAGTCGGACAGCCTTGATGTGCTGTGTCGGCAAGATTAGCGGGCGCATTTCACGCTAATCTTGCGGGGCGATTTAAAGACGCGGGCTATCGGCTTTGAATCGAGGTCACAGACCGCACCATGGCTGGGATCGTCCCCCACAGCACATCGGGGCTGTCCGGCGAAGCGACAATTTTAGCTCTTTCTACCTTTAATTCTAAACGTAGTCGTGCACCAACCACTGCTGCGCCGCACCACTCAACAGGCTTCCATAGTGTTGACGAAGCGTTTGCACGCCAGCGTAATTATCAAAATTAAACCGACTCGTTAACGTCCCACTTCTGAGTAATGCTCGTGCAAACTGTAAATCGGTCGGGGTGATTTGCTGGCGGTACGCTAACGTTTCATCCGCCATAATGAGTTGCCACTGATCCTTCAAAATCGCTACCGCGCGTTGATAGCGCCGGTTATGGGTCAGTAAAGCTTGCATATCATCGGGGTTAAGTGGTTCACTCATCTTCATCACTCCCTAAATTTAAACTGATAACCTGTCCAACGACCGGTTGCACAGACAGATGGTCGCTCGCTTTTGCCAGTAACCAGATCACATTTTTAAAGTGGTGGGTATCGACGCTGCGTTCCCCACGGCCATCGGTCAAAATTAGGGCCAACGTTGTTTGATTTGTTCGGTGGTGCGCTACCAAATCGTCGAAGATACTTTGATACACGGTTCCGCCACCACCAGCGCGTGCAAACCGCACGCGTTGCGGCAAATTCGCCTGATAGGACTTTCCGGGTTGAACCACGGCGTCGAACGGCTTAATCGTAATCGTGGCGTTGACCACCCGCGTTAACGCCGCCACTTGTGCGAGCAAGCGTTGCAGCGTCGCGTCACTAATTGATCCCGAATGGTCCACGTATACTTGTAAGTCCAACTGGGTATCACTAATTTGGCCCGGTAGTTCCATTCGTGCCGGCTGCCGGCGATTGAACCGCGCATATGAGACCTTCTTACCGTTTGGCAACTGCCCGATTCCGCGAGCTAACACGCGGCGCCAGTCAACGGCCGGTTTTGCCCGTTGCCGTTGCAATTCGGCCATCACGTGGCCCGCAACTAGTCCCCGGCCAACTTCATTAGTTGCCGTCCAAGCATCACGGATTAATTGTTGGGTTCGACTCGCGGCTAGATTTGGATTAGTCAGCTGACCGCCACTTTCTGACCAGCTTGCCGGGTCATCAATTAGCGGTTGCGACCGTTGACCCGTACTGCGTTGTGGTTTTTTCCCCGGCGCGTGATCTTCAGTCGAATTGCCAGTTGGATCTGATGGTTGCGGTTTTGACTGCTGCTGTAATAACCGTAAATAGGTCCCAGAATCGGCTTTAAGCGGTAAACGGGTCTTGACGAGTGGCTGCACGTCAGCTAACCCAGTTGCGCTTGCCGGTAACCCGGTCACATACTGGTTAACTGCCAAATCGGTTGCTAACGTCACCCGCTGCGGTTGGGACACGATTTGCTGACGATACCGCAACGGGTGCTGCCAAACAACGTGTAACGCCACGTGTTTCAGCCCAGCTTGTAAGCTGTCAAAGCGGTCAAATGTTTGGGCAATTTTCGCTGGTGCGTATTGCAGGACTAGGCGGTTTTGATGCCACGTTAACGCGAACGGTGCCGTCAATTCTGGTGTAACTTCGCGTGGCAGTCGGGTTAACAGTTCTCCATAAAATTGGTCCGCGGCCAGTAGCTCGATTACGGCCCGGGTCACCATTGTCGCACCGGCCCCAAAATCAGCCCGGCTTGGTTGGGTCAAAACGGATTGGCGCCAACGATCATATTCAGCTGCATTGTTTAGCACCGAATCCCTCCCTACTGATTAGACCAGCTCGCAACTTGCTGCAAATACTGATATAACGCGGTTACGTACGGACTACTTTTGGCCACATTGACCGTATATAACTGTTTGAGCAGTTCCCGGTCCTGACCAATCGTTTGCACTAATGCAAACTGACCATCCTGGCTAAGTGTCTGCAATAGTTGTAAAAAGCGCCCCGCATGCTGATCAACAGTCAGTGGGTAGGTGGCCGTTAACTGCAAACAACTGCGTAACACGGTTGCTTTTTGTGGTTCACTCATCGCTTGAAATTGTTTTAACACTGGTGCGGGAACGACTGCCCCTTTAGGTTGACTGTCGAATAAATCGGCTGGAGTCAGGTGGATCGCCTGCTGCTCTAAAAAGGCTTCAAAACTACGGCCAAGATTAATACCGACATCCCCTTGAAAAATATCTAAGGCCACCGTTGCCTGGGCTGCTGGCGGTAACTTCTTCAACTCATATAAATTGGCCGAAACTCGCTCCCAAGCACGCGGCGTCGCGGTAATGTCTTCCTGTTGATCCGTCTGATTCAGACGCGTGACGTCTTCACTGATAAACCGTTCGACCAACGGATGAATATTGGGGCGGTCGGACGTCGTTGAAGGCTGGTGGGCCCACTCTAACCAATCAGCTGCATCCGTCCGCATAATCAAACGGACAGTTCGGTCTTTAATGGCCGCATCACCAGCGACAACCCCGTATGCGCTATCTTCAAACCCCGTCATACTAGCATCCGGGTTTTCAGCTAAGATCAGTTGTACCTGCTCCGGCAGCTTTAACGTGTTAATGGTTCGTTGCAAAACCAAGTTCATTAATTCACTCTGCACCGCTTGCGTGCCCCGGTTAAATTCATCTAAAAACCATAAAATGGGCTGGTGTGGATGGGCCTCCGCATACTGAATAATCTCAATCAGCGTATGAGCGTAGCCAAACTGGACATCGGCTAACTGGCCGTACGCCTCCGTTTGGATGAACGATTCACTGGTTAAAGGCGGAACGGGAATTGCCAAATCCCCCTTTTCCGACAGACTCACTACGGTCGTAAATAACCGCGCGTGCATTTGCGTAGCCACATCACTCACCAGTGCGGACTTACCGATACCCGCCTCCCCCACAATGTTAGGGACGTTGCCCGCCCTTAAAATTACCGGAACGGCCGTTAGTAGTGCTTGATACGATAACGCCATGACTTCACCCAACCTTTCTTGTTTCACGTGAAACAATTAGCTAAATTCTAATTTATATTTCACAACACTTTCGCCATTGCCTTCTGGAATCACTTGTAACTGGGCTGGCAATTGATGTTCTAGCTCACTTACATGGCTAATAATACCAATCATTCGTGACTTTCCTTCAACTTGTTGCAACGTTTCCATGGCCATATCCAACGCGTCTTCATCCAACGAGCCAAAACCTTCGTCAATAAACAACGCGTCAATTTTAATGCCCCCGGCCTGTTCTTGAATCACCGTCGCTAGGGCCAACGCTAATGACAAAGCGGCCACAAAGCTTTCACCACCCGACAGCGTATGCACGCTACGGACTTTACCAGCATTGTCATCGTAAATGTTGATTTCCAACCCAGTTCCATTACGGAAAGTCCCTTGGGAGCGGTCTAGCTGGAACTGATACCGACCATTCGTTAACTGTTTCAGTCGCTGGTTACCAGTCTGTAGAACTTTTTGCAAATACGTTTGCAAAACGAAACGTTCCAAGCTCAACTTTTGCGCACTATTCCCGCTTGCCACGTTGGCTAATTGCGCCAATTCAGCGAGTTGCTCCTGTTGTTTATGTGACGTCGCTAGCATTGCCTGCATCTTTTCAACCACGTCTTGATTGCCTTTTAACTGGCGGTCACAATCATAGTACCGTTGTTCAACCGCCTGTTCAGCTTCAGTCGCCGTTTGCACTTGCGTTGCTAATTGCTGCAAATCGGGTTGCGGACGGTCCCCGATAGCCGTTTTCACCGTCAGTAGCTGCCCGTTTAGTGTGGCAACTTGCTGATCATACGTTTCAACCGCCGCACGCAAATCTGTCAGGTGACCAAGTTGGGCCATCAAACCACCCAAACGGTCGAAATCGACCGTCTCCCAAGCGGTTTGCATCACCGTTGTTAATTGGTCTTTTTGTGCTTGGATGGCCGCTTTCGTTGCTGCCAAATGGTCACGGGTTGTTGTTAGCCGCGCTTCCGTTGCTGACAACTGTTCCTTGGTTGCCGCTAATTGCTGATCGGCGGCCTGCTTAGCCTTACGGTACTCATCCTGTTTCTTAGTCAAAGCTTGCAAGTGTGCGTCTAACGTCGGGAGGTCCGGATAATCTACTGAACGCTGCTGCTCCTGGTCAGCCAACTGCGTTTCAAGTTGCAGGGCCTGATTCTTCACCGCGGTTAACGCCTTCGCGGCCGTGTCATGATCAATAGTTAAGTTTTGCGACTCCGTTTGAACCGTCTTTAGCCGTTCCTGAGCATCCTGAGCCGTTTGAACACGCTGCTGGTTGGCCTGGATATCTTGCTCTAGCTGAGTCTGCGCTTGGGCCAACTGTTCAGTCACGTCCAGCGTTTCATCAACCGTTCCCAGTTTGGCAGATACCGCCTGCTGGAAAGTCGCTTCTTCATCATCTAATTCAGCTTGGGCCGTTTGCACTTGCTTTTCGTCAGCCTTCAGTTGATTTTCAGCCGCCGCTAAAGCTTGTGCAGCCCGCGTACTAGCCTCCTGTGCCTGCTTAACCTCTGCTTCAGTGATGGTCAACGCATCGGTTGTCGCTGGGTGCGGGTGCGTCGTTGACCCGCAAACTGGACACGGTTGGTCGGGCAATAGCCGCTGACTTAAGATGGCGATTTGCGCACTTGCCCATTCACTATCTAGCTTTTGGTACACAGCCGTCTGTTCTGCGGCTTCAGTACGCCGGGTGGCTACGACCGCTTGTTGCGCCGTAACGGCCTCACCGTATTTGGCAACAGTTCGTTGTTTCTGGTCGACCCGCGTTGCTTGCTGGGTCAACGTTTGTAACGTATGGTCCCGTTGATCTAATTCGCGCTGGACTGCTAACGCCGCGGTCAAATCAGCACCAAGTGGGCCAAGTTTTTCCTGTTCTTCGGTCAGCTTGTTCAGTTGTTGTTCAATCTTCGTAACAGCTTGTTGTTGCACTTGAACACGCTGCTGGGCCTGTTGGTAAGCCTGACGCGTCTGTGCTAATTGTTCATAAATGGGCCGTTTTGCCGTCAACGTGGTCAGTTGTTCTTGTCTTTGTTCAGCTAAGGGGGCCTCAGCCGTCAATTTTTGAACACGAACCGTCGCCGTATCACGAGTTGCCTTCAACTCTGCCAGCTCAGTCGTTAACGCGGTAACCTGTTCAGTCTCAGTTTTGACCCGCCGTTGATTAGCCTGAAGTTGTTGGTAAACAGGCGCTGATTCTTGCGCCCAATCAAGCGTTTTAACTTGTTGACGCTGATCATCAATCGTCTTTTTTTGCTCGTCGAGGGTCGCCAGTTGTGCCGTCAGCGTGGCCCGTTCTTCATAATTTTTTTGCAAAGTCTGACCCGCAGTCTGGGCACGCTGCACTTTCGTTAGAGCTGCCTTCGCCTGATCAAATTTTTGCTTTAACGCGGCCAGCGCATCAGCCTGAGCTGCCTGCTCCGTTGCTTGGGCTTCAAGGGTGGCTTGTGGTGAGAGCGTCAATGCTTCGGCCGCATTTCGGGTCGTCCAAGTCAATTGACCCTGTAACGTCTTCAAGCTTTGCGCAACCTGATTATTTTCAGTCTGTTGCCGTTTCAACTGTGATTTTAGTTGCTGGGACCAACGGCTGTATAAACTCGTCCCGAAAATGTCGCGGAGCACTTTTTCCTTATCATCACTATTCGCCATCAAGAACTGACGGAACTGGCCCTGAGGCAATAACACGATTTGTGAGAACTGTTCCCGCGTTAATTGTAATAGCTCATGAATGTAGTTTTGAACCGCATTGACCTTCGTGTATTCGTCAACTTCTTGCCCCGTGGCGTCAAATACCGTCAACGTCACCGCAGCAACTTGCACGTGATTCCCAGTCCCCCGCTTTTTAGCGACGGTCTGTTCTGGTGACCGCACGATTTTGTAGGTTCGATCTTGGTGTTCAAAGGTAAACGTCACCGTTGTGAGTTCATCATCGGTCGCAAAATCGGACCGCATCTGTTTCACCTGGCGATCACCACCAGAGGTACTGCCAAAGAGGGCAAAACACATGGCGTCAAAAATCGTCGTTTTACCGGCGCCCGTTTTACCGCTGATTAAGAATACGGGAAAATCGTTAAACTTCGTAAAATCAACTTTTTCATGCCGAAACGGTCCAAAATAGTCTAGTTCTAATGTCAGTGGTCGCATCCTTAATCCTCCTTATTAGCTAGTTGCAGTGCCGTTTGCGCCCATTTTTGTTGCTGGTCCGTCAACGGTGTATCGGTGGCTTGTTCAAAAAATTGGTCCATCAATTCCATGGGATCTAGGTGCGGGTCAATTGTTGCTAACTCATCACCAGTTACGACCGGTCCACCCACCCGTTCTAGCTCGATCACGTTAGGGTAAACGTCCCGTAACGCCTGCATGACGTTAGGAATCACCCGCTGGTCAGTTAACTGAATTGCTAAATAATCATTCACGGCTTGTTTCTTATAAAATTCCGGTGACGTTAAGTCTTCAAACGCCCCGGTTAGGACGCGCACATCGCGTAATGGCTTGAGTGGTTTGAACGTTAATTTGAACGGATCAGTGTCGACGATCCAAACGCCCTTTTGCTGGTTTGCTTCAGAGACTGAAAACTTCAACGGCGACCCACTATAGCGAACCCGGTCTGCGTGGAGGGCGTCCTTACCGTGCAGATGTCCTAAGGCAACGTAGTCAAAATCAGCTAGGTCGCTGACAGGAATCGCATTGAGTCCCCCGACCATCACTTGGGTTTCGGAATCGACGTGGCTACTGCCCGCAGCAAAAAAGTGCGCGACGAGGACGTGTTTCTTCGCTGGATCAAATTGAGCGCGCATCGCCGCCACGATTTTGACCATTGCGGCCTGAACCGTCCTAAGCTTGTCATCTTTAAAGTATTGACGTGCTTCAAACGGCTCAAAATAAGGGAGTAAGAAAAATTGGGTGTCTGGAAATTCAATCGGCGTGAACGCCTGACTGAGTTTCGTATTGAGGTAAAAGTCCGTCGCTTTAAACCACGAGCTCCCAGTCCGTAACCGGGGTGCGCTGTCGTGGTTGCCACTAATCGCCAATAACGGAAAGTGGTGCTTGAGGTTAAGGTCAACCAGCATGTTGCCCAACTGATTGACGGACGTTTCGTTCGGCACTGAACGGTCGTACAAGTCGCCCGCGATAACAACCGCGTCTACCTGCTCGTCAACAGCGATTTTTTTGATTTGTTCGTAAGCATCCTGCTGTTCTTCCACTAGGTCAAAACCGTGGAGTTTCTTGCCAATGTGCCAGTCAGCGGTATGTAAAAAACGCATGGGTGGTGCCTCCTAAAAGTTATTTGTTTCCATTATAAAACAGTTTCCGGTTTGTTTTGCCATCCGTTCCCTCAAAGTCCACCCACGTTTGATTGATTATTAAACTTACCGCGATTTAACGACCATGTTCATTGACGGTAACAAAATAGTTATCATTTAAAGACTTTTGAAACTTAAAATAACTGAATAAGTCTTACAAACGTAGCACCATCAAACCGTAATAATTGTTTTTCTCTTATTAGAATCATTATTTTTTTGAGCAAATTAAGTTTCACTAGTTAGAAAGTATTGTAAGATAACTTATGTAAGCAATTATTCTAAAAGGAGCGTGAGTACTATGCGCAAGTATTTTGCTGAGTTTCTCGGCACATTCATGTTAGTTTTCTTAGGGACCGCAACCGTTGTGATTGCAAAAGGTGACGTCCTCGCAATCGGGTTAGCCTTTGGGTTAGCCATCACCGTTTCGGCCTACGCCTTCGGGGGTATTTCCGGAGGTCACTTTAACCCCGCCGTTACAACGGCGATGTTAATCAACCGGCGGATCAACGTCGCTGACGCTGTCGGTTACGTGATTGCTCAGATTTTAGGGGCCATCGTTGCTTCTGCAGCTGTTCGCAGCTTCGTCAGTGCCCTTGGGTTAGCAACCAACGCCTTAGGCCAAACTGATTTTCCAAAAATCGGTGCCGGTATGGCGTTCTTCGTTGAAGCCTTAGCAACCTTCCTGTTCTTGATGGTCATTTTGAACGTGACTAGCAACGACCACGGAAATGGCGACTTTGCAGGCTTGGTTATTGGGATTACGTTATCCTTCTTAATCATTGCCACGTTGAACTTGACTGGTGGTTCTTTGAACCCAGCCCGTTCAATCGGTCCAGCTATCTTTGCTGGTGGCAGCGCCCTTTCACACTTATGGGTCTACATTCTTGCACCAGAAGTTGGTGCCATTCTTGCCGCTTTCTGTGCACGAGTACTTGGATCAGAAGATTAATTAGACAAAAAAAGCAGGTGACGGCAAACCGTCACCTGCTTTTTTTGTTTTCTATTTTGACCATTTCGCCTACTTGCGGCGCCAATGTTGATACCAGGAGTGCAAGGTCCCGATGACGAGTCCAATAATGACGACGACCGCGGTAACGTACCCGAAAATCCCAATGTTGGTAATCCAGCTATTATCAGGATGACTCTGAACGAGTAAGGACGAGCCCACGATCAGCGCAGCCAAAATAACGGACAAGACCACTTTATTGACCATTGAATCGATGCGGTCGATGAACATCTTCCGGTGTGAAAAGACAATGTTGACCCGCGTCTGACCATTTTCAAACGTCTCCAACGCGGCTAACAACCGTGATGGCAGTTTGGGCGTATCCCGCACACCTTGGAGCGTCGCCAATAACCCATCTTCCAGTTCATTGCGAAGGTTGAGATGCTCTTGCATGTACTTACGGGCAAACGGCCGGGCCACGTCTAACATGGACAGGTTCGGATCCAAAGTTTCAACAATACCTTCAATTGTGCCGAAGGCTTTTCCTAGCATGGTGACCGCCGGATTCATTTGGATATTATTACTACGGCAGACTTTGACCATTTCAAATAGTAGTCCTTGAAAATCAATGTCGCCAAGTCCCGAGTTATAATACTGGCCTAAAAACGGTGCTAACTCGCTGAAGAAGCCCTCTTCATCGACCGCCCCAGTCCGGTTTGAAATCGCCAGGATGGCTTTGCCGACCTGCCGGGTATCCTCCGTTGTCACGGCCACGATGACGTTTGCAATCCCGTTCATTAAAGACGGACTAATCTCACCCATCATCCCAAAATCCAAGTAGACTAAGCGGTACGGTGGTAACCGCCGCTTGCCGATTTTGCCACGGCGCTGCGGCACGGTGTCGTTATAACCGATGTCACCCGGTTTTAATTCACGCAATAAAATGTTGCCCGGATGGGGATCCGCGTGAAAGAAGCCGTCTTCAAAAACTTGTTTTAAGAAATTTTGTACCAACGTGTGGGCTAAGTACCGCCGTTCATCATCAAATTGCTGATTGCCTTCACGGTCCGCCTTGATCATCTTAGCCATGAAGTGTTGGATACTATCCCCCGGCATATACTGATTAACGAGGACCTTTTGGGTACTGTACTTAGCGTAGACCCGCGGAACTCGAATAATATCGTTCTGATTATTCAACCGGTAAAACCGGGACCCGTTGCGAACTTCGATATTGGTATCCAGTTCATTAAACAGCGACCGCTTAATCTCGCCAACCATTTCACGGAGATCCACGACCGATGACTCTGGAATGTAGCGCAACAGTGGCAACGCCCGCTCAAACAGCGAAATATCCAAGGCCACTTCAGCGTCAATGCCCGGGTGCTGCACCTTCACCACGACTTTTTGACCGTTCAGTAAAGTTGCGTGATGGGTCTGGCCCATCGAGGCCGACGCAAAGGGTTGGTGCTCAAAGGTGGCGAAGATCTCTTCCATCGGTTTACCCGTCTGCCGTTCGATCGTTCGCTGCACCACGTCGTAGTCGTCAGCTTTGACGTCGTCTTGTAATTTTTTAAATTCATTCGCAAATTCCGGCTTAACAATGTCCGTTCGTGCCGACAAAATTTGCCCAATTTTAATAAAGGTCGGTCCTAATTCTTCAAAGGCCACCCGCACCTGTTCTGGATTTTTCTGTCGAGCCAGGTTGCTTAAAACGTTGTAACGTCGCAACACGCCCACAATGGTACGAAAACGGGTGTGACGATTCTGATTTTTCTTCCACTGGGGTTGCTCACTGGTTTCTTCATCCATTTCAGTCACAAGGCGTCCCTCCTTCATCTATGCTATAAAACCTATTATCTAACATTCCCACCCAATTCGCACTAACTAACCGTAAGTTTTTCAAAAAGCATTGACAAACCACAACAACCGTTGTAGATTAAAGGCACATTAAAAAACGGTTAACAAACACGTTGATGAACAAAGTACGTTAGCAAAGCACGCTTAGAGAGTGTCGGTCTGGTGAAACGGCATCCTGCTTTCTTAACTGAAAATCAGTTCTGAGTGGCAGTGGCGAACGATTTAATTAGTTGCTGTTGGGTGCTCCCATTATCGAGCCCGGGTATCACGAGTGGCCGGCCACTCGCCGTACCTGTTAAGGCGGTCCGTAGCAATACGGCCGTAAAGCTAAGGTGGTAACGCGTGTTAAACGTCCTGGTTTCTGAGTCTAACTCAGAAAGCGGGACGTTTTTTTGTTTAACCCAAACCTATAAGGAGTCTTTTATATGCTAGATAAAGTCCAAAAACGATCTTTAACCAAACGTGATTACGTCACCTTAAGTTCCATGATTTTCGCCCTCTTCTTTGGTGCGGGTAACCTGATTTTTCCCCTTCACCTCGGCCAATTAGCCGGGAGTCACTGGGGCATTGCGACCGTCGGCTTCTTAGTTACCGCCGTTTTATTGCCATTATTATCCGTATTAGCCGTCTGCGTCACCAAGTCAAAAGGGGTCTACGACATTGGTAAACCGCTTGGCGCTACCTTTGCCGTCGTCTTCATGGTGCTCATCCACTTCACCATCGGTCCATTTTTCGGAACACCCCGGACCGCGACAGTATCGTTCACCGTTGGCCTGGCACCGTTCTTCCCTGCCAAATACCAATCATTGGCATTACTTGCTTTCTCAGCAGCCTTCTTTGGCCTCGCCTACTACCTCTCCATTGAACAGAGTAAAATCATGGCGCGGGTCGGTAAGTTACTCAATCCACTATTTTTATTACTATTAGTCGCCGTTTTCGCCGTTGCGTTTAGCAGTCCCTTAGCTCACGCCGGCAACACTAGCGCCACCGCCGCTTATCAAAGTGCGGGCTTCGTCAACGGTTTCCTAGAAGGTTACAACACGATGGACGCTTTAGCCGGCCTCGCTTTAGGGGTCACCATCGTTACCGCCGTTAAATTCATGGGCCAAACCGACCCGAACAAAGCGGCTTGGGTCACTGCACGGGCTGGATTCTTCTCCATGGCATTTGAAGGCCTCATCTACACTTTCTTGATCCTACTTGGCGCGCAATCATTAGGTCTATTCAAAGTCTCAGCTAACGGTGGGGTCGCCTTTGACCAAATCGTTAACCACTACATGGGTTCCGTTGGTCAAGCAATCTTAGCCGTATTAATGATCACGACTTGTTTAACCACTGCGATTGGACTCGTTGCGGCCTTCGCTCAAGACTTCCACAAACACTTTGGCTTCTTGAGTTACAAAGCATGGCTACGGGTCACCTGCCTGGCTTCGTTTTTAACGGCTAACGTAGGCTTGAACCAAATCATCGCATGGTCTACACCAGTCTTGATGTTCCTCTACCCACTGGCAATGGCCCTGATTTTCCTATCGATCCTGTCACCACTGTTCCACAAAGCAAGCGTCGTTTACGTCTGGGTCGTTGTCTTTACCGTTGTCCCCGCCGTCTTCGACATGGTAGCTGCTTTCCCAGCAGTCGTTAGCCAAAGCGCCTTAGGACAAGCGATGGCCCACGTACAGAGCTACTTACCACTGGCCAGCAGCGGTATGGACTGGTTAGTCCCAGCCTTAGTTGGGGCCGTATTTGGCACGGCGCACTACCTCCTGTTATCACGTAAAAACAGCGTGGTCACGGATTTAGACGCACCACTCAAACATTAAAAATATAACCATTTAAAAAATCTCCCAGTCTCAAAAAGCTGGGAGATTTTTTGTTGCTTATACTTCAAACTAGCTACGGTAAACTTTCACACCGTACCCGGCAATCGCTTGGGTGCCCTGTTCCGTTTGCCCCGTTAACGCGTTCGTCAACGGCGTCGTAACGGTCACGAGCGTTGGTTCATGGCTGTAGTTGATGACAAAGTAGACGTAGGTGGTGTCATTTTCACGCACTTGAATGGCCACCTTAGTCGTCTTCTTTTGAATCGGCAATTCTGCTTGTAACTGAAGGCGCTGAGTCAACTGGTGGTAGAATTTTTGCAAAAAGTCCGCGTCCGTCCGACAAGCCACGTAATCGGCTTGCCCG
Source organism: Lactiplantibacillus paraxiangfangensis (assembly GCF_036246185.1). Classification (NCBI taxonomy): domain Bacteria; kingdom Bacillati; phylum Bacillota; class Bacilli; order Lactobacillales; family Lactobacillaceae; genus Lactiplantibacillus; species Lactiplantibacillus paraxiangfangensis. Next base: position 24,727 of record NZ_BTPW01000015.1, on the reverse strand, counting down.
CGGCCTAATTGGTTACAAGTAACCGCCGGCGTATCCGCATAGAAGTCGGCACCGTAAGTCCCCAATGCTTTGGCCGTCGTCAGTTGCACAAGGTCGCAGTAATCCCGCACCGCGTATTTTTGATTAAAAATCCGCAGTGAATTGCGCTGACTAGGATACAAGGTATCGGTTTCCGTCACTTTTAACCCGTACGTCGTGATCAAGTCTGCCATCCCGGCCCCTTGATAAGCCAAAAAGTCGCCGTCCACGACGCCACTAATATAAGTTCCAACGAGGTGCCCCCCGTTTTGAACGTAGGCTTTGAGTTTCGCCGCGAATTCTGGCCGCATCAAAAAGTGCATGGGGTCGATCACGAGCTGATACGGTGTTAAGTCGTCGTTAACGCCGACAAGTTCTACCGGAATATCATGTTCCCAGAAGTACCGGTAATGGTCCTGAATCGTCTTCCAGTAATCCTTGCTTGCGTTGGCGTAGGTGCGCGCATCCGCTAACGCCCACATGTTATCGTAATCAAAGACGATTGCCACCTTAGCCACTTTGCGGTGCGTATTAACGACACCCTTCAGTTGGTTCAGCTGTGTACCGAGTTGGGCGACATCCCGAAAAGTCCGGGTCTGCGTCCCACCGCGATTACTAATGACGGCGCCGTGAAACATTTCCGAGGCACCGCGCGATTGATGTAATTGGAAGTACATAACTGAATCGGCGCCGTGTGCGATTTCTTGCAGACTCGCCATGGTGTGCATCCCGGGACGTTTTGCGTGGTTAAACTGGTGCCAGTTAACTTTGGACGGCGTATTTTCCATGATCAAATAGTTTTGATGCTTGAAACTCCGCATCGTATCGTTCATCAAGCTCGTCTTCATCGCAAGCTGTTCCGTAGATTCATAATCATTACCCCAGTTCGGGTACGAATCCCACGAAACGACGTCCACGTGCTGGGCAAATTCTTGATAGTCTAAGGCGTCAAAAACGTCGGATGTTGGCGGATTACCGCCCATAAAGTTGGTTGTCACCGGAATATCCGGGTTAACCGCCCGTAATGGGGCCACTTCCGCATCGAAGAAATCAATCGTCTGGTCCGTCACGAACCGACGCCAATCTAAATTCAGTCCGGTTACATTTTGGTCACCCCGTGGCGAGGGGGCTTCGATCTGAGCCCAGTCCGTGTACTCATGACTCCAAAAAGCACCCCAGTAAGCGTGATTGAGTGCTTCGAGCGTCTGGTATTTAGCTTGGAGCCACTTCCGAAAGGCCGCCTGGCACAAGTCACAATAGCACGCGCCACTGTATTCATTGGAAATATGCCACAAGACGAGATTTTTCCGGTGTCCGTAACGTTCCGCTAACTTCTGGTTCATTTGGTGGACCTTTTCCCGGTAAATTGGCGACGTGTAACAGTGATTATGGCGTTCGCCAAACTGATTACGTTGCCCATCTTCACCAACCCGCAGGACTTCCGGGTACTTGGCCGCTAACCAGCGGGGCCGGGCCCCACTAGGCGTTGCCAAAATAACATTCATCTTCTGGGCAGCCGCCCGGTCAAACATTTCGTCCAGCCACTCAAAATGATACTCACCTTCCGCCGGCTCCAGTCGGTCCCAAGCGAATACGCCTAATGTAACCGCATTCAATTTTGCGTTCGCGAAGGCTTTAAAGTCTTGATCAATTACGTCCGGCTGATTTAGCCACTGATCAGGATTATAGTCGCCGCCGTGCAAAAATTCCTTGTTTTTAAAGCTCATTTCATCCACCCCTAACCTTTTCTAATTGTCTAAATGTTGAAAAATCTAAAATGAATATCAAAGTCATCACAATAGCAGTGTTATTCATAAATAATCCGATCTATCAGACAGAACTGCTGACTGATATTGCCGATACAATCCACCAATTCTGCCCGTCTGCGTTAAACATGGCTCTTCCGTTATCGATGCGCTAAATTTATTGAATAATCGGAGGTCGTCACTGATGATATCGGTCGTGAAGGTGGTCTTAGTCCGGTGATTTTTCCGGACTTAGACCACGGACGGTCCGGGATAATTGCGCATTTTGCAAGTGTTCCGGGCGAGGGGCGAGACCGCTCTTTGGCTCGCCCCGGTCCCACGACCGATGCCATCAGTGACAACCGGACTAGCAGTCTAAATACTGATACAACCGCGTTCAAGTCTATCTTTCACCTTTTAGATTATTCCAAAAAATGCTCCCCTACTCGCTAAAAGTAGTTGGAGCATACTTTTTTATTTGGTACTGTCGCGTTCAACTAGACTAGTGCCAAGTTCAACCCGTTGGACCGTGGTCCGGCCTTCTAGTCGGCTCATAATCAAGTCGACTGCGGCCGTGCCCATGAGCTCCGTGTCGACGTTAACCGCACTTAATTCTGGGTAAACGAACGTTGCGAGTGACGTGTTATTAAAGCTAAATAGCTTAACGCGCTCTGGAACTTTAATCCCCGCAGATTGGAGGGCTTTAAGCGCCCCGGCTGCCATCGGGTCATTGGCAACGAAAAAGGCTTCTGGTAGCTTGTCGCCCAAAGTCGTGATGGCTTTTTTCATCATTTTGAACCCGGATTCACTCGTATAATCGCCCTTGAAAACGACCTTCGGATTATAGGCGTGTCGGCGTTCCATTGCTGTTCGGAAGCCTAACATCCGCCGATCGACAACTTCAAGTTCATGGTCGGTCGTCATTTCAGTCCCGTGAATAAACCCGATATCGTGAATATCACGACCCCAGAAATAGTCGACAACTTTTTCCGTGGCGGTCCGAAAGTCCGTGACCACGCTATCAAAGCCACTGTCAAATTGATCATCATCTACAAAAACGAGGTTGTCCGTAATGGTGGCCATGTTATAGACCTGCTTAGGGCTAAACTTACCAATCGCAATGATGGCATCGACATTGGTGTCCAGTTTCCGGACGTTGTTTTGGAAAATCCGCGTCACTTCGAACTGGTGCTGCTGGCCACGCCGTTCAATGCCCATTCGAATGGACATATAGTACAGGTCATCTTGTTCTTTGGATTCCGAATACCACTGAACAATGGCGAGTTTTTTGCGTGCAATCGGCGTCGACCGCCGCTTGCTCTTTGAATATTGAAGCTGTTCTGCTACCTCAAAGATTCGCTGGCGCGTTTCATCGCTAACGGAGAGTGACTGGTCCTTGTTCAAGACCCGTGATACCGTTGCGAGTGACACACCCACTTCTTTTGCAATATCTTTTAACGTTGCCGCCATTCAATAGGCCCCCCTGATTCATAACTAGTTAGATGACGCTTTTTTGACAGCGGTCACGAAGCGGTCAAATGCCGCTAAACCAGTGTCATTCCACTTGAAGACGCCCGCGTCTGCTAATACGCGTGCAAAGACGCGACCGACTTCACGGTCCAAAATCGTCGTCACATTATCATCATTAAATTCATATTTTGCCTGCAGTACATCCGCCCATGGCTGGTGCATCGCTACCATATGATTATGCCGACCTAGCAAGTATTTTGCAACTTCACTTAATTCAACCTTGAGCCGTGCGGGTAAAATGGCGCGCCCCATGACTTCGATCAAACCAATATTTTCCTTCTTAATGTGTTGGACATCCTGATGTGGATGGAAGATACCGTCTGGAAATTCAGAAGACGTCTGGTTATCGCGTAAAACCAAGTCCATAACGTACTGGTCGCCCACTTTACGGGCAATCGGCGTTGTCGTGTGGTGGCGCGTTGAGTCCGTGTAGGCTCGCACATCTACGCTTTCATCCGAATAGTCTTTCCAAACATTATGCACCTTCGTCGCCGCGTTCACTAATGCGGTGGCGTCAGGACTGCTCAACCGTAACGTCGACATCGGCCATTTAACGATTCCGGCGGTGACACCAGCGACCCCTAAGTCGACCGGTTTTACGACCGGAGCTTTCATCATTGGAAAGTCGTGACGACCCCCTTGATAATGCTCATGGGACAACATTGATCCCCCAACGATGGGGAGGTCCGCGTTACTGCCGACGAAGTAGTGTGGGAACTGTTTGATAATTTCTAATAAGTTAATGAACGTCTGCCGGTCAATCACCATCGGCCGGTGAACGGCATCTAAGAAAATTGAATGCTCGTTAAAATAGGCATATGGCGAGTACTGAAACCCCCACGGTTCCCCGTTGACCGTTAACCGAATGATCCGGTGGTTGCTCCGGGCTGGGTAGCCTAATCGACCCGCGTAGCCCTCATTTTCCATGCAGAGTTGGCAGAGCGGGTAGCCATTTTCCGGCTGGTTGCGTGCCGCCGCAATCGCTTTAGGGTCCTTTTCCGGTTTGGACAGGTTGATGGTAATCTCAAGGTCACCAAAATCCGTCGCCGTATTGAAGACCACGTTCTTCGCAATTGCCTTAGTCTTAACGTAATCGTTGGCTTGACTGAGTTGATAAAAGTAGTTCGTGGCCGTTTCTGGACTCACTTGGTACTTATCCCAGAAAGTTTGATTGACGACCGATGGCAACGGCGTCACTAGGTCCATGAGCTGATCACTCAAGATTTCCTTAGCGGACGGCGTGTCTTCGATTTGGTTATTTTGAATCGCGGTTTGAACCAGCGCCGTGACTAAACTATCTAGGTCACTGCCAGTTGTGGCCACACATGGGCCTTCACCGACCAGTGCTAAAACGTGGTTCGTCACGTAAATTCGGTCCATGGCGGTGTATGCCGATGGTGCCGCAATGACGGCATCTACAAACTGTTTTAATACTGACATTATGCTTGGCCTCCCCGATCATCGTAGCCGCGTGGATGGCTGGTCTTCCAATTCCAAGCGGTCTTAATAATCTCGTGCACATCATCGTATTGTGGCTGCCAGCCAAGAACCTTGCGCGCCTTATCACTGGCCGCAATCAAGGTACTCGGGTCGCCTGCCCGCCGTGGTGCCATGACGGCTGGAATTGGTTTTCCGGTCACGGTTCGCGCGGCTTCTAACATTTGCCGATTGGAAAAGCCCGTCGACGAGCCTAGGTTAAAGGCATCGCTATCGTGGCCCTGCTTTAAATATTCTAGGGCTAAGATATGCGCATCCGCCAAGTCGACAACGTGGACGTAGTCGCGAACATTGGTCCCATCAGGTGTCGGGTAATCGTCACCAAAAATTTGTAACTGGTCCCGTTCGCCCGCGGCCACTTGTAAAATAATTGGAACGAGGTGAGTCTCCGGATGGTGGTCCTCGCCAATACTGCCGTCTGGTTTAGCACCCGCGACGTTAAAGTAACGAAGGGCGACAAACTTGATGCCATAAGCGACGTCGGACCAATGCATGATCTTTTCCATCGCTAATTTGCTTTCGCCGTAAGGGTTGGTTGGCACTTGCGGGTCAGTTTCTTTAATTGGCACCCGTTCAGGCTCGCCGTACGTTGCTGCCGTCGACGAGAAGACGATCCGTTTGACATCGTGTTTAGCCATCACTTCAAGGAGTTTGACCATTCCCGTCGTGTTGTTGTCAAAATACTTCAACGGATTTTTCATAGATTCCGGAACGACGGAAAACGCCGCAAAGTGCACGACGCCTTCAACATCTTCTTGATCAAATACGTCATTCATAAAATCAACGTCGCGGACGTCACCCTCGTAAAAACGGGCTTGTGGGTTGATGGCGGCTTGGTGTCCCGTGACTAAATTATCGACCACGGCAACGTCGTAACCCTTGGCAATCAACCGATCAACTGCATGGGAGCCGATATATCCGGCGCCCCCTAAAACTAACACTGCCATTTAAAATGTACCTCCACGTTCAATTAATCTCTCAAATTATGCTTCTAAATTCGTTAATTCCCGGGGTCCGTCCGCGATTTCTGCAATGTAGAAATCCGCAGCGTACCCAATGGCCGCTTCGTAAATCCGGCCAACGTTTTGCTTGAAGGCTTCGACTGCATCTTTATCCACGATGGCAATCGCACAACCCCCGAAACCAGCACCGGTCATCCGTGCGCCTAAAACACCCGGTTGTTCCCAAGCGGCTTCGGCCAAGGTATCCAATTCTTTCCCAGTAACCGCATAATCGTAATGGAGCGAAACGTGGGAAGCCGTTACTAACTGGCCGAACGTCGTCAAATCATTGACGGCAAGCGCCTTAGTGGCCCGAATCGCCCGCTGATTTTCAAACACTGCGTGACGGGCCCGGCGAATCAAAGTATCATCATTGATTAAGTAGGCCGCTTGGTCAAAACTCTGTTCGTCTAAATCACCCAGTGAATTGATATCCAACTTCTTCTGTAGACGGGCTAACGCCGCTTCACATTCTGAGCGCCGTTCGTTGTATTTTGAATCTTGCAATTCACGCCGTTTATTCGTATTCATGATGACAATTACGTTATTGCCGAGTTTAACCGGCGCGTATGAATAAGCCATCGTGTTCGTATCGAGTAAAATCGCTTGGTCTTTCTTTCCCATGCCGACCGCAAATTGGTCCATAATGCCAGAGTTAACGCCGATGTAGTCATTTTCAACTTTTTGACCTAGTTTAACGAGTTCCAACTGACTCACCGTTAAGTTAAACGTACTGCGTAGAATCGTTCCCATTAAGAGTTCGATCGACGCCGATGAGGATAATCCCGCACCATCCGGCAAATTACCGTGAACAAAGAGGTCAAAACCATGTTCGAAGCTCACACCACTCTTGGCTAACTCATACATCATGCCCTTAGGATAATTCGTCCAACCGGCAGACTTCTGATAGTCCAAGTCGTTAACGTCAAACGTGACGATGCCTTGATCAGGAATATTAGCGGAGTACATCCGGACGACGTTATCCGTCCGGGGGGCGTAAACGCCGTAAGTCCCAATGCTAATTGCGCATGGAAAGACGTGCCCGCCATTATAGTCAGTGTGTTCACCAATTAAATTAATCCGACCAGGTGAAAAGAAAACCCGACCCGATTCACGATCAAAGATAGTTTTGAATTCTTGTTGTAAGTTAGCGACTTCCATAGTTGGAACCTCCATGTTCACTTTACTAAAATTTTACTAAATTAAATGTAAGCCTTTTCATATAGTTTGTCAATCACTTTTCCGGAAAGCATTGGTTAATCGTTAAATCCGCGGTGGGACCAGAATCTAAGTCACTTTCCAATACCACGATTAAATCCTATCACGTGATAAGTGAATCGGCATAGATCAAAATATTTTTACAACCGTTTTGATATTGTGGTATGCTTATTACAACTATTAGGTACAGTAAGGGCCACATCTTCGGATGTGGCCCTTACTTTTTTATTCACCTAAATAGTGATAATCAAACATAATGTGTCGCGTGACCGGTTGATCCGGACGAAGTGTAATATCGCCGAACCCCGGATGGTTGATGGCGTCTGGTAACGTCTGAGCCTCGGTTGCTAACGAATTATACCGCTGTGCATCCTGGTTTTCACCGTCGACCGGGTCAGCCGTGAAAATCACGAGCCCGTTGCGATCCGAATAAATATCGATGCGCCGTTTGCCATCAGTATCTCCTACCGAAGCGACCGGCACCGTCAAACTAGGCGCAACCTCATAAGCGTCGTCGAATTCAACCTTGCCGTTCTCCGCTTTTAAATCTGCCAAAGCAGTCGTCAACGTGCGGGACTGGTTGAAATCATACGCCGTTTGCGCAACCGGTAACAGTTTCCCCGTGGGGAGCTTTTCTGCCGCGGTCTCAACCCGCTTTTCACTGTTAATTTGAAGCCATTGATGGTCAAGATTCTGTTGACCATCCGTGACGTTCCAATAGACGTGGTTAGTGGGATTAAACAGCGTAGGTGCGTCCGTTTGTGCCCCGTATTCAAGGCTAACTTGGTCTTTCTCATTAAGCGTAAATTTGATTTTCAGGGCTAAATTTCCCGGGTAATGATCGTCACTAGCCTTAACGTGATGTGTCAGCGTGACACTGGCCGCGTCGTCACTTTGCGCTACTTGCCCCGCGTAATTAATCTTAGTAAAGCCATGGTAACCACCGTGTAAGGAGTGATTTTCCTCATTCATGTCGACGTGGTAAATCTGCCCGTCCAATTCAAACTGCGCACCACTGATTCGACCGGCGACCCGACCAACGGACTGACTGATGTTAAAGACGTTATGTAAGTAATCGTCTAAAGTCTTTAAGCCAATCGTCAACGGGTGTTCCTGCCCGTTTTCAACGACTACGAACTCTTGCAAAGTCCCGCCAAGACTCAGAACCGCAATTCGGGTTTGGTGTGAATTCGTCAGCACATAACGCACGACCTTTTCACCATTTAGTTCACCAAAAACCTCTTTTTTAATTTTCAAACTGTTGCACCTCCAAATGGTATAAAGCGTTTTCATTAATTATTATAACGTAAATTAACAAACTTTTACTAAAATATCAAAAAGCTCGTCGTGAAATTGGCCATAGTGACCCTTCATGACGAGCTTTCTTGATTATCTTTAAATATTCATCTAACAAAAATTATTGTTTATAGCCACCCGTAATATGGATTCTAATAGCCTATTTAGAATTTTGACGAAAATGTTTAGTTATCAATACTTTTAGTACATTTACGCAAAAGTATCACTGTTATCAGTCTAGTTAAGCAAAATAAGAATAGTTTAGCTTTGTGATATAAATAGAGAATTATGTTGAATTACATTACCCGCATTCTGTGATAATTTAAGTATTGTAAACGATTACCAAACATCGGATGGAGGCACCTAAATTATGAATCAAACATTTTTAAAAGACTACCCAATCCTATTCGGTGGCGACTACAACCCCGAACAGTGGCCAGAAGACACCTGGGAAAAGGACTTAACGATGCTGGAAAAAGCCCACGTTAACTCCGCGACCATCAACGTGTTCTCGTGGGCCTTACTTGAACCTAAAGAAAACACCTACGACTTCAGTATGCTAGACAAGATCATTGCCTTGCTTGGCCAACACCATTTCCAAATCGTCATGGCGACGTCAACCGCCGCTTTACCCGCTTGGATGACTAAGAAGTATCTAGACGTTAACCGGGTCGACACCCACGGGATCCGCCAAGGCTTTGGTAAGCGGCATAACGCCTGCCCGAACAGCCCTAACTTCCAACGACTCGCTAAGGGATTGGTCACTCAGATTGCCAAACGCTACGCGGGCAACCCGAATATCGTCTGTTGGCATATTTCTAACGAGTACGGTGGCCAGTGTTACTGTGACAACTGTGCGCAAGCTTTCCGCGTTTGGCTGAAAAAGCGCTACGCTTCCCTGGCTGAATTAAACGACGCGTGGAACGCCAATATGTGGAGCCACACGTTCAACGACTGGGACGAAATCGTGCCACCGGATCAACATACGGATGAATTCGAAAACGGTGGCGCCACGCTTGGCGGCGAATCACTCGACTACCGCCGTTTCCAATCCGATAGTCTACTTGCTAACTTCAAGATGGAAAAAGATATCATTCGTGACCTCGATACGACGACCCCCATTACGACTAACTTTATGGGAACCCAGAAAGATTTAGACTACTTTAAGTGGGCTAAGGAACTCGACGTCGTTTCATGGGATAACTACCCTAGCTTTGACACGCCCGCATCCTTTACCGCGATGAACCATGACTTAATGTACGGCTTAAAGCACGCGCCGTTCATGCTCATGGAACAAACACCGAGCCAACAAAACTGGCAACCGTATAACGCACTCAAGGACCCCGGTGAATTCCGGATGCTCAGTTTCCAAGCGATGGCGCACGGCGCTAACACCGTTCAGGTCTTCCAGTTGCGGCAAGCTCGTAACGGTTGCGAATCCTTACACGGCGCAATTATTTCGCACGTTGATTCTACGGAAACCCGGGTCTTCAAAGAAGCTGGTCAAATTGGTGCCGAACTCCAAAAATTGCCAGCCGATTTATTAACGAGTCAACGACACGCCCAAGTTGCGATTGTTTTTGACTGGAACAGTTTCTGGGCACTCGACTTCGCGCTGGGTCCTAACATTCGCTTACAGTACGTTGACCAAGTGCACGCCTACTACCAGTATTTCTATAACCACAACATCCCCGTTGAGATGATCTCACCGGAAGATGATTTTTCCGACTACGAAGTCGTGATTGCCCCGGCACTCTTCATGTTTAAACACGGTTTGGCCGATAAAGTTAACGACTACGTTCACGCCGGCGGTAACTTCATTACCAACACGATGAGCGCAACCGTCGACGAACACGATAACGTTTATCAAGGCGGCTACTTCAAGCAACTGGAACCAGCCCTTGGACTTTGGTCCGAAGAATGGGACGTCTTGCCACCCGTCAGCACCTGCCAGATTACGTTTAACGACCAAACAACGGCCAAAGCCAACATTGTCTGCAGCCTGTTACACCTTGGCACTGCAAAACCGTTAGCTAGCTATGAAGCGGACAAGTTCTACAACGCAACGCCCGCCGTCACCCAAAACGCGTACGGTAAAGGCCACGGCTTCTTTGTCGGAACTTACCTCGATCAAGCTGGCATGGAAGTGCTCGGCGCCCAATTAATGCCGTTATTGAATCTTAAAACAAGCGACCAGCCAACCACTGACAGTCAGGGCATCGAATTAACGACCCGGAAATCAGCAAGTGCCCGCTACGATTTCTTGATCAACACGACCGCCGACACCCGCACTTATCACTACGCGGCACCAGCGAACGCTAAAGATTTGTTAACTGGTAAGGCTGTCAATAGTGGCGTCTTAACACTCGCCCCTTACGCCGTTCAAATTATTCAGGCCAACTAAGCTCTTTTCCGGATAACGCTTTAATTTGAATTACAAACAAATCTCGTGCAACAAAAGAAGAATACCTGTTCAGAAATCAGCGTTTCTGAACAGGTATTCTTTTGTGCTCATTTTCCCAGTATGTGGTAAAAGTCATTTATCTATCATTACGAACGCGCTAGCTCGTTGCATGGCCAGAGGTTGGCGCTGATAACATCGGTCGTGAAGGTGGTCTTAGGCCGGTGAATTCTTCCGGCCTTAAACCACGGACAGTCCGGGACAGCTGCCATTTAAAGAGTGTTCCAGGCGAGGGACGAGACCGCTTCTCAGGCTCGACCCGGTCCCACGACCGCATGTTATCAGCGCCAACCGGACTAGGTACCTATTTCTGAACAGTCATTTCTTATTATTATGGTCGAAACGTGGACCAAAAGGCAGTTTATTCCGCTTAACCCGGCATCAGCGACCGTCCCAAACCCAGGGACAATCACTGATGCCACGTTAATGCTCACAAACTAATCGCCTTTTGGTCCACTCTTACCTATTCCGCCCGCCGATAAGCCATCAGCGCCGCAGTCATGCCCTTAGTTTGTGAATAAGCTTGGTGATAGACTTGGTCGATCTGTTGATAAGCCGTCACGTTTTCAGCAATCGGTTCGTAGACCTTGCCGTAGTGAACGAAGGTTTGGGCGCAGTCTTCCATCGAATCAAACCAGCCCAGACCAGTGGCCGCAATCATTGCCGCCCCCATGCCGGGTCCCTGCTCATTTTGTAAGCTGACTACGGGGTGATTGAAGATATCGGCTTGGATTTGTAGCCAGAGCGGGCTCTTCGCCCCTCCACCGATGGCGACCACCGTCTTAAACTGACTGCCGTGTTCTTCGTAGATCTGCATTAAATCTTTGAATGAAAAGATGATACCTTCCAAAACGGCCCGCACAAAGTCGTAGCGCTGGTGCGTGCCGTCGATGCCGATGAAGCTCCCGCGAATGTCGGCGTCGGCGTACGGCGCCCGTTCACCCACGATGTACGGGGTAAAGATTAAGCCATTGGCACCAACCGTCGACTTGGCAGCGCTAGCGACCATTTCCGTAAAATCAACGTCTGGTGCAAACGTCTTTTTAAACCAGCTCAATGAATAGCCAGCCGCCAAGGTGACGCCCATCGAGTAATACTTGTCAGGAAAGGCGTGGTCTTCAAACTGCAAAACGCCGTGATAATTCGTATTGGGGTTATCTTCATACTTCAAGACCACGCCCGACGTCCCAATGCTGGCCATGACTTTGTCTTCAGATAAAATTCCGGCACCAACCGCACCGGCAGCGTTATCCGCAGCCCCACCATAAACCTTGGTGGTAATCGTTAACCCGGTCTGTTGCGCATACTTCGGTGTGACGTTACCCGCAAAGTCCACCGACTTCATCAAAGGTGGGCAGATCCGTTCAGGAATCCCGAGCTGTTCACAAATTGTCTTGCTCCACTTGCCCGTTTTAACGTCTAACAGGACCGTCCCGGTCGCATCGGAGTAATCCATGGCGAGCTGCCCCGTCATGCGGTAACGAACGTAATCCTTAGGCAAAACGAAGCAATCCGCTTGGGCCCAAATTTCAGGTTCATTTTCTTTGACCCACAGTAACTTAGGTAACGTGAAGCCTTCGAGTGGCCGGTTACCCGTAATATCAACAAATTGATCACCCAACACCCGTTCAATTTCATGACACTGTGGCGTAGTTCGGGTATCGTTCCATAAAATTGCCGGTCGTAACACTTGGTGGTTTGCGTCCAGCAAAACTAACCCGTGCATTTGTCCCGAGTAACTAATGCCTTGAATGTCTTCAGGCTTTACATGGTCCTCACTGATTAACCGTTGAATAGCAGCCGTCGTACTGGTGACCCAGTCTTCGGGCCGTTGTTCACTATAACCCGGTTGTGGCTGTTGTAATTCATAGCCGACACTTTGCTGGGCAACAACGGTCCCCGCTTTATCTACGGCCAACACTTTAACGGCGCTGGTCCCTAAATCAACACCTAACACTACTGCACTCATATTTTTCACCAACTTTTTATTTTTAAAAAAGGACCCGCGACGTTGGTCTCAGGCCCTCCCATTCTCTATCTCAAAATGTCATCAATTCTCTTAACCTAATTATTTACTTAACGTATCGATAATGTAGTGGTTGATCGTATCCTTGATTTCTTCAAGGTGATCAGAACTAGTTGCGGCTAATAATTCAGATTGTGGCTTGTCGATCGCGTACTTTTCAAGGGACTTGAAGTCAGCCTTGCCGCTTTCGATATCCGCACCGATACCACTGCCGTATGAGGCGTAGCGGTTCTTCACGATATCTTCCAAGAAGCCGTCTTCCTTCATCTTCATGGCAACCCGTAGACCAGCAGCGAAGCTGTCCATCCCAACGATGTGGCCGTAGAATAAGTCGTTTGGTGCGAAGGATGACCGGCGTGGTTTAGCATCGAAGTTCAAACCACCGCGAGGGCCGATACCGCCGTTTTCAACGACTTCGTACATTGCAGCAGTCGTTTCGTAAAGGTTAGAAGGATATTCATCGATATCCCAGCCTATCAACTTGTCACCCTGGTTAGCATCCAATGAGCCTAATAAGCCGGCTTCACGGGCAACCCGAATTTCGTGTTGATAAGTATGACCAGCCAAGTTAGCGTGGTTACCTTCCAAGTTCAACTTGAAGTCTTTATCCAAACCATAAGTCTTCATGAAAGCAATCGTCGTTGCGGCATCAAAGTCATATTGATGGGTCGATGGTTCCTTTGGCTTTGGTTCGAGTAACATTTGGCCGTCAAACCCAATTTCGTTAGCGTAATCCTTCGCCATGTGGAAGAATTTAGCGGCGTGTTCTTGTTCAGCCTTCATGTTCGTGTTCCAAAGTGATTCGTAACCTTCACGGCCACCCCAGAAGACATAGTTTTCAGCACCGACGCGCTTCCCAATTTCCAAGCTGTGCTTCAATTGTGCAGCGGAGTAGGCGAAAATGTCTGCGGATGGTGATGTTGCGGCCCCTTCAACAAAACGAGGGTTGGTAAACATGTTGGAAGTATTCCAAAGAACCTTCATCCCGGTCGTCTTTTGATATTCAACGATGCGGTCAACAACTTTGTCCAGATTCTTGTTGGTTTCACGTAACGTGTCACCTTCTGGGGCTAAGTCGCGGTCGTGGAAGCATAAGTAGTCAACGCCTAATTTGTCATAAAATTCAAAGGCGGCATCCACTTTAGCCAAAGCTAAGTCCATCGGATCGGTAATGTGATCGTATGGACGTTGCGCAGTCCCATCACCAAATGGGTCGACTAACCGTTGATCAAAAGTGTGCCAGTAGGCAACCGCAAAGCGAAGCCAGTCGCGCATCTTTTTCCCACCGATCACTTCGTCAGGATTGTAATATTGAAAACCTAAGCCAGATTTTTTATCTTGATGGCCGACGTACTGAATCTTGTCGACGCCTTTCCAATAACTTGTTTTTGTTTGCATTTCGATATCCCTCCACGTTAGTTTGTTCCAACAACCAACTTACAAGTATCATTATAAAACTTAGTTTCGCAAATGCAAGCGCTTTCTAAATTTTGACAAAACTGCTTCATTTTCACCACTTTTATCCACATTATTCAAAATTTTCAGTCACTTAAAACAACAGCAAAACGCCCCCACACCAGTTACATACTGGTATGGGGACGTTTAAAGGTTATTTCTTTCATTATGACGGCTTAATTTTCACTGGCAACGTCTGCGACTTCACCTTGTTGGAACCGGAGTTCATAGTCATCTAGATTCAAAACATGGTGCGTAATTAGTGAGCAGCCCCCCAGTAACGTCACGTACTGGGTCCGCGGAATTAAGTTAATTGGAAAGTCCGTTTGGGCAATGTCTTGATAGTCGCCTCGAATTTCATCCATCAGTTCTGGTAACCCTTCAACGAGCGGCGAGTTGATAAAGACCGCCTGGGGATCAAGCATGGTGACCACGTTAAAGATGAGGCCCGCCACGACGCTGCACGCTTGCCGTAAAATCCGTTCCGTATCACGGTCACCAGCCTCAAAGAGTTTGATAATCGCAGCGCGGTCTAAGTGTTCAATTTGCTTAGCATTTTCAATGCGTGTAATCAGGGCATCTTCTGAACATAGAGACTCCACGGACTGAGCCGCAGTGTTGGGGCCGAGTAAGGTCAGCGTCTTCCCGATTTCACCCCCGCGGCCATTTTCACCCCGCGACAATTGCTGGTCCAAAATAATCCCGGCACCGATCCCACGGTGAATACTTAGCGTCACGAAGCTACGGTAAGGTTGGTCAGTGCTAAAATCACGCGCATAGATAGCAGATAAGTTTGCTTCGTTTTCCAATAAAACCGGGACGTGGTACTGCGTTTCAAAGAGCCGCACCAAGTCGACGTCTTGCATATCGATCCATGGTGATTGCAGGATCTGATTGTCCTTAATAATCCCGTGAATCGAGAAACAAATCCCGAGCAGCCCGTTGACCGTCGTCACTTCAGACGCGATTTTGGCAAGAAAGGCCTGACACTTCGCGACCATGACCGTAATTGGCTGGTCCACAATGTCAATCCGTTGGTACTCGATAATCGTCGTATCAATGTTGTTCGCCGTCGCGTGTAAGTGCCGATAGCCCAGGTCAAACGTCACCGTGTACCCGTAATTGCGGTTAACGGTGACCATCGTTGGCTTCCGGCCCCCAACGTTTGACGCCGCCCCCTGGCCGATTTCGGTCAATAGTTGTTGCGCCATCAAGGTATTATATAGCGATGAGATCGTCGACTTGTGCAATTCTAGCTCGTGTGAGATCTCGATCCGCGACGTTGCCGGATGGTTAATAATTTGTTGTAAAACTAATTTTAAATTTAAATCGTGGAGTTGATCCCGATTCAAACTGCGCTGTTCCATGCCCATGACCTCACCTTTTGTCTAATACCATCATCATATGTATACAAAGACGACTTGTCTACATTTTTGTTAACAAGTCGTCTTTAAAACTGCTTATTTACAGGGTAAGTGCTGCTTGCCCGTTTGTTAACTTAGTTGAAGCAATCCCATCATTTTCATGAACGTAAACCGTAACGTCACCACTAACACCTTGCGTGTCAACGGTCACTTGATTGCCATTCCGGTGTGCCGTGACGGTTGCCACGTCATTGCCATGACCATCAACGATCTTGGTTGCGACTTCACCATTTTGCAATTGATACAGGTGAATGTCGATATCTCGTGTGTAATCGTAGGCCGCGTGAACGGCTTTTGAATTTTGAACTAAGATTGAGTTTGGCCGTGCCAAAACTGGTAGGCTCAATTCGTCAAAGTGTTCATCGATCCATTGACCCGTTGCGGGTGCATCGTAAACTTTGCCGTCTAAGATGCTGGTCCACTTGCCACCTGGAAGGTAGAAATGGGCTTGCCCACGGTCGTTGAAAATTGGTGCGACTAACAGTTGTGACCCAAACATGTATTGGTTACCGTTGTCGTAGACGTTCGGGTCTTCCCCGAATTCTAAGAACATCGGCCGCATCAGTGGGTTTCCATAATGGGCACCGTGCGCTGCTTGCGTGTACAAGTATGGCATCAACGATAACTTCAAGTCTACGAAGCGCTTGGTATTCGCAACCGCTTCGTCATCGAAGTTCCATGGCACCCGGTAAACGTTGCTGCCATGGTAACGACTGTGTGATGACAACAATCCAAATTGCGTCCAGCGTTTGTAAAGGTCTGGTGTTGGACGATCATCCCCGTCTTCGAAACCACCGATATCATGGCTCCAGAAACCAAAACCAGAGAGTAAGAAGGATAACCCACCGCGTAAAGTATCACGCATGGAGTTGTAGTTAGAGAGGCAATCGCCACCCCAGTGTACGGGGTAGGATTGGGAACCGGCAGTTGCGGAGCGTGCAAAGACGACCGCTTCTTCCTTCCCTTTTACTTCTTCAATGGCTTCGTAAACGGCCTGGTTATATTGCAACGTGTAGTAGTTATGTTCTTGTTGCGGGTCGGACCCGTCAAAGAACTTCACGTCATCAACCGGAATCCGTTCACCAAAGTCGGTCTTGAAACAGTCGACACCCATGTCGAGGAGTTCTTTTAACTTGTCTTGGTACCATTTAGTAGCGTCGGGGTTAGTAAAATCAACGAAGCCGTTCCCAGCTTGCCAGAGATCCCATTGCCAAACGTCGCCGTTTTCACGCTTCAATAGGTAGCCCTTATCCTTGGCTTCCTTAAAGAGTGGTGACTTTTGTGCCACGTAAGGGTTTAACCAAACGCAGACTTTAATGCCGCGGTCATGAATCTTCTTCAATAAGCCAGCGGGATCTGGGAACATTTCTTTATCCCAAGCAAGGGTGCACCATTCGAATCCTTTTTGCCAGAAACAGTCGAAGTGAAAGACGTCGAGCGGAATGTGGTGTTCCTTCATGCCGTCGATAAACTTCAACACGGTGGCTTCACTGTAGTCCGTCGTAAACGACGTGCTGAGCCACAGGCCAAATGACCAAGCCGGTGGCAAGTTGATGGCACCCGTTAATTCGGTATAACGGTGCAAAACTTCCTTCGGTGTTGGGCCATAAATCACGTAATATTGAAGGGATTGGCCCTCAGTACTGAACTGAACTCGGTCCACGTTTTCAGAGCCCACTTCAAAGGAAACTCGTTGTGGTTCATCCACGAAGACCCCGTAACCGCGACTACTAATGTAGAACGGCACGTTTTTATAAGCTTGTTCACTACCCGTCCCACAATCTTGGTTCCAAGTATCGACTGACTGACCGTTCTTGACGAAGTTCCCAAACCGTTCGCCTAAACCGTAAATCTTTTCATCGATATCCATTGCGAGTTGTTCGCGCATGTAGCTGACCTTAGTGTCATGATTAAAAATCACACCCTGTGCTTTTTGTGCGGATTCCGTAATCAATTCACCGTTCGCCGTAAACTTCATGTCAAAGTCCGTCTTGAGCGGTAGAGAAACTTTTAACTGGCCACTGGTCAAAGACGCCATCTGATCATCAACTTGAATGTCCACGTCAGGATCTTGGTCATTGATCTTAAACTTAGGCCCGTGATCCTCGCTATCAAAATGTTCTAGTTTTACCCCGATCACATTTTCGATCGGTGAAGTGAACGTCATCGTTGTGGCACCCAAGTTCAACTGGTCACCACGCGATAAGACGCGCTTAAAGGGCGCAAAAGTTGTCAGCGTTTTGCCAACTTTTTTTGCATCGTACGTTTCCATCGGTGATTCAACGTCGTATTCGTCGCGATTCATCCAATAACCATTTGTAAATTTCACTAATCGCACCTTCTTTTAACTTTATTCATCTATATTATTTATTCGCAAAAAAGATTGCTTTTCTGTGTACCGCTAACTATGATTAGTAGGTAAGTTGGTTGTTTTATTCAACTAAATCAAGTTAACGCTTACATTGTACACTCAACGCCACCCATAATTCAAACCATTTTTACAAAAAAGCACAATAAAATTCAGAGCTAAGTATTTTGGCATTATTTTTAGCCGTTATTGCTACGACGGCCATAAATACATTATATTTTAGTTTCATTATCGTGTATTTTTGAATAACTTTACTTAATTACAAGTACGATTAGTCATGCTAAAGTAGGGGCAAAGTGAGGCATCGACGTATGGCAAAAACGATGAAAAAAATGCAATTAGCACTCGATCCGGTCCTAACTAAATTCAGCAATTTGAAAATTCTCTTAATTCTAAACATGGGCTTGAGTTTTATCGGCCCCCTAGTCTTGATTGGCAGCCTATTCGTTATCATAACGCAGTTTCCTTGGGTTGGTTGGCAACACTTCATCCAGCCGGTTCTGCCACAATTGAAGGTTCCAATTCAATTGATTTTCAATTACTTTTCACTCTTAGTGGCCATTAACATGAGTTTTGCAGCGACTAAATTAAATCAATTGAGTCCGCAAGCAGGAACAAGTATCGGCATCATTGCCTATTTAATGGTTAATTTAACGGCAACGGGGCGTTTAAGTCGCACGGCGTTTGGACCGGCTAACTTTTTTACCGCAATCATTGTGCCCATTCTCGCTATCGAAGGACTGAACTGGTTATCTAATCACAACTTTCATCCCCAAAACACGGGTAATTTACCCCCGGCCGTGCCGGCGTCGTTTCTAAGCGGACTACCCGCACTGTGCGTTCTCCTGGTGACCGGCCTGTTGCAATGGCTGTCACCCTGGTCAATCAGCACGTTAATTCAGCGCATCTTTACACCGCTGATCGTTGGGTTCAATAGTTTTCTGGGTATTATGGTCATCTTATTTTTAACCTTACTCTTATGGGGACTAGGGATTCACGGCAACAACGTCATTGGCGCGCTGCTCAGTCCATTTTTCCTACAGTCGTTAGTGCTCAACGGTCTGAACGTGACTAACGGTCAGGCGGCTTCCCGGATCACCGCCGATGGTTTCCTAAACTTCGGAATGAACATTGGTGGTACCGGGGCCATTCTTGCGCTAACCCTGTGCGCGTTAACTGCAAAAAGTAAGCGCTTTAAAGAACTGGGACACATGAGTTTGGTGCCATCATGCTTCGGCATTAGTGAAGCAGTCATGTTCGGGCTCCCCGTTGTGATGAATCCTGTGCTGGTGATTCCATTCATTGGAATTCCCATGCTCTTACAGGGATTAACTTACATCTTGATGCAGGCCCACGTGATCGGTATGGTCGTCGCCCAAGTGCCATGGACCACCCCAACGATTCTAAACGGCTTTCTCGTTACCGGGGGCGATTGGCGCGCCGCCGTCTGGCAATTGATTGAACTGATCATTGCCGTTGTCATCTACTGGCCCTTCTTCCACGCCTATGACCGCCAAACCTGGCAGGGGGAACAATTGCAAGCCAGCGCTAATTAAATCTGATTCAGGAGGATTTTAAAAATGTCGCTACATCAAACCACGTTTTATTCGAACGAATTACAAATGAACACCACGGCGTACGTCATCTTACCAGAGTCAAAGGTGGGCAATGACGTCCCCATTCAACCGGCGGCCCACCGCCTACCCGTTATGTGGCTCTTGCACGGCCTGTTCGACGATGAATCAATGTTCTTACGCTACACATCGATCGAACGCTACGCAAGCGATACGGGAATTGCCGTCGTCATGCCCCGTGCTGAACGGAGTTTTTACACCGACATGGCGGCGGGTGGCCGCTACTGGCACTTCATTACCGAAGAACTCCCACAACGGATGCGCTTCTTTTATCCCTTGTCATTAGATCCTAGCGAAAACTTCGTCGCCGGGGCTTCCATGGGCGGCTACGGCGCTTATAAATGGGCCTTCACCCATCCCGAGCGCTTCGCCGCGGTCGCAGCCCTCTCTGGGGTGATGGACGTTACCAAGTTCGGGCAGGATAACCCTAACTTGGTGCCCGACTGGTCCTTGATTTTTGATCAGTCCGACCTTCATCAGACCCCCGCAGACTTGACCTACTTAGCCACGCACTTACCAGCAAACCAGCTCCAAGTGCTTCAAACGGTTGGGACTGAAGATTTTCTTTATCAGATGAATCAGGCCATCCGCCCAGTGCTGACCAAGACGTTTGCTGAGCGTTACACTTACCTTGAGGGGCCCGGCAACCACGATTTCAAGTTCTGGGACCACCAGTTACCAACGATTATGGCTTGGTTTAAAACAATTTTGACAAATAAGGAAGGTACTAAATAATGACACAAACAATTGGTTTAATTGACGTTGGCGGCACTAGCATCAAGCTGGGGGCTTGGGCGGATCAACAAGTCCACACTTATCCAGCGATTCCAACACCCGCGACGCTAGCAGAATTTTATACCGCCCTCACCGCGGCCGTTGAACAGATGAAACGCGACTACCATATTAGCGGTGTCGGCATCAGTTCTCCCGGTGCCGTTAACAAGCAGTCTGGCCAAATTGAAGGTGCGAGCGCCATTCCTTACATCCACTACTTCGACATTCATTCAGCACTGGTAGAAAAGTTCGGCCTCCCCGTCACCATCGAAAACGACGCAAACTGTGCCGCCTTAGCTGAAGTCGCAGCTGGTGCTGGTAAAGATGTTGATAACCTGATTTTTATGATTATTGGAACCGGGATTGGTGGTGCCATCATCGAACATAAACAGGTTGAACACGGTGCCCACCTCTTTGGTGGTGAACTTGGTTACATGTTAATGGACGACCAGTCGACCTTAAGCGAACTTGGCTCACCAGTCCGGGTCGGCAAACGGTACACGAAGCGCGTTAACGACGGTCAGACTTACAGCGGTAAGGACGTCTTCGCCTTGGCTGACCAAGGAAACGTCGACGCTCAAGCTGAAGTTCAGACCATGTACGCCGCTTTAGCGAAAGCCATTTACAACTTGCAATACAGTTTCGATCCTGAAAAGATTGTTTTGGGCGGCGCGGTTTCTAATAACCCCGAATTAATTCCCGGCATTCTCGCTGAAATCAAGAAGATTCGCAAAATCGTGACTATCGCTCCCTTCGATCCCGAAGTGGTGCCGTGCGCCTTCACTGACGGGGCCAATTTACGCGGTGCCGCGGTTGATTTTATGAATACTTATCCAGAAAAATAAGTTTTTTTGCATTTTTTAGCACGTGTCACCCGCTTTCACGAGTGCCGCGTGCTATTATAAATGACGTTAGATTAAGTTTGGGGGCCTCTTTACTATGCGCTATAGCTTTCGTGTTACTGACCGATCACTACCGTTCTTCGTAGACAGTATCGGCTATGATTGGCACCAAGAAGATATTAACCGTCCTCACGGCTACCCATACGTTCACTGGTTACAAGGCTTATCCGGCACCGGTGAAGTAACCGTGGGTGATCATACTTTTTCACTGGGACCGGGACAAGGCCTTTTGATCAACCAAGGCATCCCACACGCCTACCACTCAAACGGTGGCGACTGGCAAACCGAGTTCTTTACCTTCGGTGGTGCTTTAATTGCGGAAGCCACGGCCATGCTGGGTTTTCATGATTATTTATTGATTAAAGAAGAAGACAACCAGGTGTTTGATTTTATTAAAACCCATCACTTGGAGATTGAAGACCCCGATCCACTGAAGATTTACCATTCATCCGAGTTAGTGTACAGTTTCCTACTATTATTGAAGCGCCACATGATCACCAATCCACGTAATCAACCAATTTACCAAAACGTGATTGAGCCAATTATTCAGTTGATTCACGACCGTTACAGTGAAGACCTTGAGAACAACGATTTTGCGGAGTTTTCTAATTACAGTGAACAGTACATCTTGGAAGTCTTTCGGAAGTTCGCGGGTACGTCGCCGCACCAGTACTTATTGCAGTACCGGATTCAAAAGGCCAAGGAACTCCTGCTGAATAACTCAAAGTATTCCGTTGAACAGGTTGGTAAAATGGTTGGCTTCAACACCAACAGCCACTTCATCTCCGTCTTCAAACGTTTTGAGCACATCACCCCCGGGAAGTTCCGGCATTTCTACTTTTAAAAAACAAGAGCACCATCATAAGACTGCCTAACTAGTCTTATGATGGTGCTCTTTATTTAATCAAAAAACTCTGACCCAAGCTGGCTCCTAAGCTTATTTGCTAGGTAAAGTCCCAACTTTCTCGAGCCTAATGCATTAGGATGAAGCCCATCCGTCAGCTCAAACTGCCAACTTCCAGTATCAACATACACCGCATTAGGGATTGCCTTAACCACGCGTTGGATTTCTGCTGAAAAGTCACCAACAAATGGGCGTAAAGCGACAATCGGCACTCCGGGAGCTCGTTTACTTACAGCTTCCATAAAGGTCTTGTACTCCGATTCAAATAAGTCGCGATTATCCCGATCATTAGTCCCGTAATTGACGATACAAATATCCGGCTGATCACAAATTGCAGAAACACCGTTCATTGCAAAATCTAAGTAATCTAGGGCCTTAGGAACATCGCCCGACCCTCCTGTCGTCACTCCGGTTGCACCAAATGCCATTGGAATATTGGCTAATCGCAAGTTTTCCGACGCGACGTTGCCATAAGACTGAATATAACTATTAGTTTCCGGTTCCGGGTCACCATTAACGTGAATGCCCGCCGTAATTGAATCACCTAAAAACCAAGCGACTTTATTCGTAGGTTTAATCGGCTTAGCATTCGTTGTCGTAATAGCTTTAACTGCCAATCCCTTGCCACCAAACCAGACATCATCCGTTTCTTTGATTGCATCAACAACGATGCGAACATTATGTTCCCCGGGGTTTAAACGTTTAGAAATGATACAGTGTTCCGTAGCTGGCATTTTTCGATACGGTTGATGATCAATGGAGACGGCAACAATACCCATCGTTTGTAAAATTTCAAAGTCAATCTCTAAGTAAGTTCCTTCGAATTGAAGGTACATCGATGAGCCTTCCGTAATCGTGCTAACAGTTATCCCATCATCCGTTTTTTGTTCAAACCAGCGTCCTTGAAAATACGCTTCAGGAATCGCCTCGAAATTGGCCTCAGCTGGCCCCATCTCTAATCTATTTGCATAATTAAAAACATGTTCACCAAGCATTATTTGTTCTCCTGTCTTTAAATTAATAAAAGCGACATTTCAATCAACGAAATGTCGCTTTTACTACTTTATGAGTTTAATGGTTACTAACCAGTCTCATTGATTATGTCTTTCCAATCAGGAGTGGGCCTATTAGACATGACAATCAATTTGATCTACTGACTGGAAGGTTGGGGTAGTGATTATAACCAGTCAGTTATCAGCAAACCAACCATCCCCTAAAGTATTGCCAATTCGTTTTATCCCTTATTGGCACCCGTCATACCTTGAACAAAGTACTTTTGTAAGAAGAGGAAGATAACGAAAATTGGAATGGTTGAGATAATAATCAAAACCATGATAATCCCGTAATCAATTGAAAAGTTCGTTGTTGCTGATAATCCGGAAATCAATAGTGGCAATGTCTTTTGGTCATCACTCTGCAAGACGATTAAAGGCCACATATAGTTGTTCCAGGCACCCATGAAGGAGTAAATTGCAGCCGCCGCGAAGGTTGAACGCAATTGTGGTAATACCACGCTCCAGAAAATTCTTATTTCACTGGCGCCATCAATCCGTGCCGATTCAATCGTATCAATCGGGAACGTTTCCAAACTTTGATGGAAGAAGAAGATCAAGAACACTGAGAGAATACCTGGTAAAACAACCGCCCAAGCATTATTGACCAAACCAAAGTTTGTCATCATCCGGTATAGCGGAATCATTAACACAGAGAATGGAATCATCATGGAAGCAATGAAAATTGAGTAAACCCAATTTTTACCACGTGAACGATAAATCTGAAAACCATAGGCGGCTAACGATGAAACAATGATTGAAAGCACAGTTACTAATACCGCAATTTTCAAACTGTTCCAAAAGTCTTGGACAACCGTTGGATTGAAGTCAATATCTGAGACAGGTTTTAAGAGACATTCAGAACCGCGTTTACCTTCCACAGCTCAAATAAATCATTAATCGTGATTAATAACTTATTTGAACCATGGAAAGCATTAAATCAGGCGGCCATTTGGCTCGTAAGTGTTGCAATTTCAACTTGTAAGGGGGTCTGGTAGCCCAGTGAACTATGAATTCTCTTCCTATTGTAGAAAGCATGCACATATTCAAAAAGGACGGCAGCGGCAGTTTCATAATCTTCAAAGACCGGCACTGGATAAACACATTCCTTTTTGAGGGAAGCGTGAAAGGATTCCATTGGCGCATTATCATACGGACAACCCTTACGGCTGTACGAGTGGCGGATATGTAGTTCAGTTAAACGTTGATTGTAATCATCGCTGGTATACTGTGATCCTAAATCCGTATGGATAATCAGGTCCCCAGTAATGGTTCGATTTTTAACCGCGCTTTCGAGGGTCTTTAAGACTAAATCAGTAGCCATCTTTTTTGAGAACGAATAGCCGATAATCCGTCGTGAGTGCAGGTCCATGATGGTTGATAAGTAACACCAGCCATTACGCTTCGTTTGAATATAGGTCA